>CAZOUN010000036.1:0-25220 GCA_964582965.1 uncultured Anaerolineales bacterium
GATAGCGAAGAACTGGCGATGGGCATGCTGCTTTTCCGTGGAGCGATCGAGGGGGTCGGGTATATGTTTATAACCCTCAATTTTTTGACGCTTATCGCGCTCGGCAACGAGTACGCTGCCACCGGGACAAATCCGGCCGCATTGCAGTCTATGGGCAACGTCTTTTACCAATACGCTGACTTCGTAGGCCCGGTTCACACAATTGCGTTTCTCATTGGGGCTACGTGTTTATATGTGTCTTTCTATCGCACCAAACTGATCCCTCGTTGGTTGACCATCTGGGGCCTGATCGGCGTAGTCCCATTTTTTGCTTATGCCCTGTTGAATTTCTTCCACCTGGATAACGGCATTGGGTTTTATTTACAAATGGTCTTAGCGCCGCAGGAAATTGTGATGGGACTCTGGCTGTTGATTGCAGGTTTCAATAAGGATGCTGTCAAGAACTTGAATGAGGCGCATTAGCCTCATCCAAATTTGAGAGGATTGTATGATCGATACGAATACAACTCAACTTACTTTAGACCGCCCCGCGAGGTATCAGATCAAAGTGCCAGGGGAACTCGAAACCGAGAGGCTTGGTTTTATACAGGAAATGAAGATTACAGTTGATATGGATCAGAATGAAATGCCGGTCTCGATATTGATGGGGATTTTTGACCAATCCGCTTTGCAGGGTTTTCTTCGTTATCTTTATTCAATGGGCATACCATTGTTAGCGGTTTTGTACCTTGGTAGTGGGGAACATGATAATGAATCGAACCCTTAACGGCCCTTCAAATTTGGGGGAGCAATAAACTCTTCAGCCATTTCTCGCTTATCAAATCTCAATACAGACAAAAACCGCTCGAGGATCTCGAGCGGTTCGAGTGTAGGGGATAGGATACCCCAGATGCAAGTCAAATTTTGGCCAGGATTGTTTTTGTACCCAGTCACCTTTCCAAACTAGTTTGCTGTAGCAAATAACCTGGAAACTATGTACAAGATAGATATAGTAGACACTTTTTCCACCACCCTTGCAACCCTTTAGACCCAGACCCCCATATACAGGATGGACACTATAGCCACTCTTTTCCTCAAAAATCAGTGTCTCTCGATAGATCGATCAAATAGCAGTGGCCTTCTAAGCCATGGGTTCAGCTTGCTGGTACTCTAAAGAGAATGCTATTCGGATCTCTCCCCGTCTTAATGAGAAAAAACTTCCTTTTCAGGTGGTTTAACTCCCTTTATCATTGCACTCTTGACAAATTAGTTTTATTTGTATACAATCAACTTACTTCATTCACTGAATTAACATACTATATATGACAACAAACTCAACCCATCACCTCCTCGGTAATCGCAAACTGATTCGTGGGCTCAATCGCTCTACGGTACTTAACACTATCTTGATCGATGGACCTATCAGCCGTGCTGCCCTGGCCCAGAAAATTGGACTAAGCCCTGCATCCATTACGAATCTTACAGCCGTTCTTCTGGAACAAGACCTCATTATGGAAACAAGACAAGGTGAATCAAGCGGAGGACGCCGGCCGATATTGCTAGAAATCAACTCAGAAAGCGGTTATGTCGCTGGTTTAAAACTTACCGATCAGCATGTTATTGGCGCCCTTACAGACCTGAGTGCAAAAGTACTCAGTAAGCAGATCACATCCCTTGACGGTAAACAACCTGAAGAGATCGTAGATAAAATTGCCGTAACCGTTACTGCTCTACTCAAAGAAGCCAAGATTCCTCGAAAAAAACTGCGGGGCGTGGGTTTAGGTTTAGCTGGCGTGGTTAATGCCGATGAAGGTATTTCCAGACAACATCCGTTTTTCGGATGGCGAGATGTACCTTTAGGTGCAATGCTCCAGAAAAAAATAAAAACCTTGGTGCATATAGATAACGATGTCAAAGCTCTCACTTTAGCAGAGCTTCTCTATGGTGCGGGTCAGGGAGTGAATGAATTTCTGACCGTTACAATTGGCCGCGGTGTAGGCCTGGGCATCGTTGTTAACGGCCAACTTTATCGAGGCGCGTACGGTGGTGGAGGAGAATTTGGGCATATCGTCGTGGATCCTAAAGGGCCTATATGCGCCTGCGGGAAAACCGGTTGTCTGGAGGCTTTCGTTGCCGAAGGATCCCTCATTCGGGACGGGAAGGCAGCAGTGTCAAATAATAAACTACCTCCCTTCAACACCCTAGATCAACTGATTGATCTGGGGGAAGCCGGTGAACCTGCCGCGATTGAGATTTTTTCCTCAGCCGGACAAATTCTGGGAAGGGAAATTGCCAATTTAATTAATATATTTAATCCTCAGCTACTCCTTGTCAGCGGAGAAGGTACGCGGATTGGTGATCTGATTTTCGATTCTATGCGGCTGGCCATCAACACCCATGTCATGTCTACCTTACGTGACGATACCGAAATTCGAGTGGATCACTGGGGCGACGATGCCTGGGCAATCGGGGCGGCAAGCCTTGTGTTACAGGATCTGTTTGCATCTCCAATCCACCAACGAAATGTGAAATCAATTGAAGCATAATATTTTTTTGCCAAAGTTAATTTAGTGACTAAACAAAGTATAAAGGGAGGTGAAAATTTTAAATTTAGAAAAAATCATCAAGAACAAAATAACCTTATGTGATTTATGCAAGGAGTAAGAAATGTCCAACAGAAAAAAAATCTTGTCCCTACTTAGTGTAATATTTGTACTGGCTCTTTTAGTTTCTGCCTGTGCAACAGCCCCTGTTGCAGAACCGAAACAGGAAGAGGTTGTCGTTGAAGAAGCTGAGGAAGTTACCGAGGCAGAAACCGAAGAAGAAGTTGCCGAAGTGGTTCCTGTTGAGATCACTTACTGGCACACCATGAGCGATCCTGAAACCGAGCAATTGGATCAATTAATCGCCGTCTTCGAGGCAGCCAACCCGGGCGTGACTGTTGCACCCACCCGTTTTGCATATAGCGATTTTAAAGCTGCGATCCTGACCGGCCTGGCCGGCGGCGCAGCCCCCGATACTGCCCGGATGGATATCGCTTGGGTTCCTGAATTTGCAGACCAGGGCGCGCTGAAACAGCTCGATGGCGTTCTGGACGGTTTTGATGATATCGCAGCAGCGGTATTCCCCGGACCTCTCTCCACCAATTACTGGAATGGTGCCTACTACGGATTACCCCAAAATACCAACACCCAGATTCTTCTCTGGCACAAAGAAACTTTTGACGCAGCAGGGCTTGCAGTCCCGACCACCATGGATGAATTTGCAGCAGCAGCTTGTGCCCTCACTGAAGGTGAAACCCAATATGGTTACGCGCTGGGTGGATCATACTTCTGGGCTCCAGCCCCGGTATTTTATGCCATGGGTGGCAAGGTTGTTGACGAGATGATCACTACCGCAGAAGGTTATACCAATGGTCCGGAAAGTGTAGCCGCATTCGCCATGCTCACCGACCTCTTTAATGAAGGCTGCATTTCCCCCAATTTGCTAGGTGGTGGTGTCGGTACAGCTGACGGTCACGCAACCGGCTTTTACAGCATGATTATCGACGGACCCTGGATGGTTGACATTTATGCTGGTAACTATCCAGACTTCGAGACCAGCTTTGCCCTGATCCCGACCGGCGCCGATGGAACCACCAGTTCCGTGGTTGGCGGAGAGGATGTTGTGGTATTTGAAACCACCGAGAATACTGAACAGGCTCTGGCCTGGGTAAGTTTCTTAATGGGTGAAGAAGCGCAGAAAATGATGGCTGAAGTTGGTGTTATGCCCACCCTGGCAGCCCTCACCGGTGACCCATCCATGCCGGCTCACTTTGAAATTTTCATGGAGCAATTAGAAACAGCTCAAGCCCGTGTCCCCCATCCCAAATGGGGCGAAATGGATGGAGCTATCAATAATGCCTTCCAGCGCATGCTGCGTGGTGACCAAACCGTGCAGGAGGCTCTCGATCAGGCAGCTCTGGAAATCGATACCCTGCTTGCAGAATAGTATTTGATCCACTAAATTTTGAATGACTTTGATAGTGTAGAATGTGTGTAATGCACATTCTACACATCTTCTTCCTCCCTGGTTATTCCTGGCTGGGAAGTAGATAATTCTGAGATTATTGCGGCAGATTTAATATGATCACCCTCAAAAACAAAACCAATCAGAGTATCCAGGCCGCCCTGTTTTTACTCCCCGGATTTATACTTTTCCTGACATTTATCATAGGTCCGATGATCTATTCTTTCCGGATCAGTTTTTACGATTGGAATATTGTCTTCCCAGAAAAATCCACCTGGGTTGGTTTAGCCAACTACCTGGAAGCCGTCGGGGATCCTATTTTCAGGAAAGCGGTTCTGAATAATGTAATGTATACACTGGTGACTGTCCCAGGACAGATGGTATTTGGTTTACTGGTGGCAATATTACTGAATCAACAAATCCGGGGGAAAGCAGCTTTCAGGGTAATCTATTATCTGCCGGTAATCACTTCCTGGGTGATCGTCAGTTTGTTATTTGAATATATGTTCTCGGGGCAGGCTGGATTAATAAACTTCCTACTGCGAGATATATTGCATATTATTGATCACAACATTCTCTGGCTGGCGGATCCTGTTTTGGCTTTTATTCCCATTCACCTGCTTGGAATCTGGAAAGGGGTGGGTTGGACAGCGGTCATTTTCCTGGCGGGTTTGCAGGCGATTCCGATCCAGCTCTATGAAGCTGCCCTGGTAGATGGCGCCAATCGACTCCAACAATTCAGATACATCACAATTCCCATGTTAAGGCAGACCTCGATCTATCTGTTAGTTGTGCTTACAGCGGGTGCATTAAATGCATATATCTCCAATTTGCTGCTCACTAACGGAGGAGATCCATTAGATCAAACGCATTTTATCCTGACCCTGATGTACGAAGAAACATTTGGCAACCTGGAGTTTGGCTACGGGTCTGCCATCAGCTATCTATTGACAATTATTGTTTTTATTATCTCCGTGATCCAGATACGTTTGTTGCGGAATCGGGAGCAGGCATAAATGAATAGTCCCGGGAAAAACCTACTATCAAAAAGTTTGACATATTTTCTACTGCTGGCAGGGACAGTGATTGTCTTACTGCCGTTCTGGTATATGCTAATTACCTCCCTGAAACCGCAGGCCTTTATCTTTGAGATTCCCCCCCGCTTATGGCCCTCAGAAATATCCCTGATAAATTATCAGAAAGCCTTACAAACTGACCAGTTTGGCCTTTATTTTATGAACAGTCTTTTTGTTGCGGTTGTGACGACTGCTTCCACATTGCTGGTTTCATCCCTGATGGCCTATGCCTTTGCGAGGCTCAAATTTCGAGGGAAAGAATTTCTGTTTTATTTTTTGCTCTCCGGCATGATGGTTCCCCCGGTGATGTTAATTATCCCCCAGTTTATAGTTGCCAAATTTTTGGATTTACCAGACAAATTCCTTGGTTTGATCCTGGTCTATATCACCATGAATCTTTCCATGCAGACTTTCCTATTGCGGGGATATTTTGAAGGGCTGCCAAAAGAAATTGAGGAAGCTGCCCTGGTAGATGGTGCCAGCCGCTGGAAGATCTTCTGGAAAATAGTTATGCCTTTATCCCGCCCTGGATTGGCAGTGGTCACTATTTTTACCTTTTTATTCGCATGGGAAGAATTCCCATGGGCCAATGTTGCCATCAAGGAAACCACCAAACGAACCCTGCCGATTGCTATTGCTCTGTTTCAGTCCCAGCATCTTACTGAATGGGGACAGGTCTTTGCCGCCTCCATTATGGGAATAATTCCGGTGGTAATTGTATTTGCTGTATTCCAGAAACACTTTATTCGTGGAATTTCTACCTCCGGGATAAAGGGATAATGATGATTGACTTCTTTCTCCTTCCCCTCCAAGGTTCTTTTAAACCCGGCCAGGATATCTTGTTTCAGCTTGTTCTGGCTGATTCTGATCAGCTGGATTTCCCCCTGGAAATTAACTTAAAAATATGGCACATATTTAACCCGGTTGATGATCTGGTTGAAATTATCAACAACGCCGGGAATCTTTCTGATTTGATCCTCAGCTGGTCCCCTCCGGCTGGGATCATAGGCGGATTTGGAGTCCAGTGTGAATTGACAGACTCCGGCGGTTGTCTTTTGGGATCAGCCACAACCGCTTTTGACATCCAGAACGATTGGGCTGAGTTTCCCCGCTACGGTTTTCTTAGCGATTTTTTTCCAGATCGGGAAGATGTAGAACCCACTCTAAAAAAATTACTTCGCTTCCATGTTAATGGGCTGCAATATTATGATTGGCAGTACCGCCATGACCAGCTAATCTCTCCCGAAAATAACTACCTTGATCCCCTTGGCCGAGAGCTATCTCTGGAGACCATTAATAATTTCCTTCACCAATGCAAAAGATACGGAATAAAATCGATGCCATATATGGCTGTGTACGCTGCTTCGTTAGATTTCTGGAAAGAACATCCGGAGTGGGCTATGTATGACATGGAAGGCAAACCTCTTTATTTTGAAGATTTCCTGGGTATTATGGATCCCTCTCCAAAAAGTCCCTGGATCGAGCATATTAAGGAAGAATGCGACAACGTTCTCAATCGGCTGCCATTTGACGGGATTCACATCGATCAATATGGTGACCCAAAAGAAGGGACAAATGCTTCGGGAGAGATATTAGATATTCCAGCTTCTTTTAAAGAATTTATTGATGATCTAAAATCACGCTATCCTCAAAAAACTATCCTATTTAACGCAGTAGGGAACTGGCCAATTGAAACACTAACTACTTCCAAACAAGATTTCCTTTATATTGAGGTTTGGCCACCCAATACCAAATACCAGGATCTGGCTGAGACCGTAACAAACGCCCGTCAATTATCAAAGGGCAAACCAGTTGTCATTGCGGTCTATATCTCATCTGCGCATGAGGCCAATGTGCGCCTTGCTGATGCATTTATTTTTGCATCCGGGGGAACTCGGATAGAGATAGGTGAAGGAGAGCGACTGCTGGCAGATCCCTATTTCCCAAAACACGAAACTATTTCTCCTACACTTTCCTCCACCCTGCTCAGGTATTATGATTTTTTAGTTTGTTATGGAGATCTTATAGGTCCTTCAGTACAGCGGCAACTTGATCATTCCTGCGAATCACCCTCTGAAATATTCACCACGGTATGTCCCGGAGAAAATCTGTTGACCGTCTGCCTGGTTAACCAAGCAGGGATTTCAGAACTAAATTGGAATGAAAACCACCCAGCTCCAACAGTTCAGACTGATTTTGACATCAATGTGCAAAGTTTAGAAAAAGTAGTAAAAGAGGTATGGTGGGGAAGTCCTGATCAGATGAACTGGAAGCTTGCGCCGGTTAAATGGGTGCAAAAAGGAAACGCCTGCCAAATACATATTTCCAACCTTGAGATTTGGGGGATTATTGTTATTACATTTAATTAAAGGGATTAGGTATGTCTGATTTATTCACAAGAAGTATCGAGGTTATCAAGGAAAATCAACATTCTAGTGGAGCTTACCTCGCCAGTCCAAATTTTTCCACATATCGCTATTGTTGGTATCGTGATGGTTCGTTTATTGCCTATGCGATGAACCTCATTGGTGAACATGAAAATGCAGCACGGTTCCATGACTGGGCTTCTAGTAATGTGCTTTCGCGAGTGGATATTATTCAAAGAGCTCTTAATAAAAAACTCCGTAATGAAATCCTGCCCAGTGAAGAAGGATTACATACACGTTATACACTAGAAGGATTAGATGCCGAACAAGATTGGCCAAATTTTCAATTGGATGGGTTTGGTACCTGGCTCTGGTCCCTGGGAGAGTATCAAAAATTGAGCGGGGCTACTCTCAAACCAATTTGGGTGGAGGCTGCTCAATGGACTGCAAAATATCTGGCGGCGCTTTGGAGACAACCATGTTCTGATTGCTGGGAAGAGTTCCCGGAACAGATTCACCTGAATACGTTAGGATCAATTTATGGTGGATTTCAGGGAGTATCTGAAATTTTATCTGGTGAGTTTGATAATGAAGCAGGGAAAATCCACGATTATATCCTCTCAAATGGGATCCACAACGGATATTTTATGAAGTATCTTGGTTCCAAGGAAGTGGATGCCAGTTTGATTGGCCTGGCAGTTCCTTACAGTGTTGTGTCAGCAGATCATATAAACATGAAAAATACTATTGAGAAAATTGAACAGGACCTGCAGAAACAAGCTGGGGTGCATCGTTACGGGAAAGATACTTATTACGGTGGCGGGGAATGGATTCTGTTAACCGCCTGGTTGGGCTGGTATTGGGCTAAACTGGGAAATAAAGAGCGTGCACTTGAACTTTATGATTGGGTTGTATCCCAGGCAGACGGAAATGGCGACCTACCGGAACAGGTTCCCAATAATTTAATCAAACAAGATTATTATGAAGTCTGGAGAAAACGCTGGGGAGAAATCGCTAACCCCCTGCTCTGGTCTCATGCAAACTTTCTAATTCTTCATCACAATCTAAATCTGAAATGAGTTGAGACCATCACTACCCGCTTATTTGAACTCGATCCGAATACTTTAATCATATGTTGATTCTATATTTCCCGGTGCAAATAGGTTAGAAACAAAATATATCATAATCAAAATAGACACTATTTTCCCCCCCAAATCAGTCTCTCTCGATGGATGCATCAAATTGCAGTGACCTCTTAATCCATTGGTTCAGCCCTCTAAATCGAGTCCCTCCCTAGCACGCAAAGAAAAAACCACCATTTCAGGTGGTTTTTTTTGTTTATATTCTCTTCAGGAATATATCTTTTTTGGGAGAGCATGCAAAAACACCCAATCTGAGCTTAAGCGTCGGTAAAATCGAACCTGTAATTTCATTATTTCCAGCTGCGGCCAGTCATGGTGTATACAATTCTGCCCAGGTGCCTTTCAGTAGATTTTCACATTCCCCTACGGGATCGATAGCTGGGGGAACCACGTACGGAACCCACTCCACGAATATGTCGTAACCCAGATCGACATCGCAGACACCTACAGCCTGGTGACCTTGGTAACTCTGGGGACACTTATTCAGAGATTTTTCATCAATATCCGCACATTGCTGACTGACACTCCCATAATGATTTTCACAGGCATCTTTGGCGAAGCTTATACAACTGAAAAGGAATTCAAGCTCTGCAGTATCAGTGCCTTCGCTAGCACGGCCGTCGTTGCCGCCCAGGGTATCATCCTCGATATAATCCCAGCCGAAGTTAATTTCTTCAATGATCTGACCATCTCTATCAATCATCACCTCAGTATACGCCGTCCCGATGGGCATGGACTCATGTACAGGATATGAAAACGTGCCTGGGAGCAGGATGGTTTCGTTACCAGGATCCTCAGGGACAACAGTCACACAATACGTTCCCACGGGCGCAAAGTAATAATAATATCCATTTTCATCAGTCGGGCCAGAGGACGCCAGCACTCCGGTCCCAGACCAGGGACATTCGCCTTGTGCAATACGCACTTCTACGCCGGGAATACCACGTTCATCCGCGTCCAAATCGCCGTCAGCCAGGACTCCTCCCTCCACAACGATACAACCTTCCGGCAGGTTATCAGGGTCAATGGGACCACTTGGAAAATCGCATTCGTCCTCCCACACTCGCCCGGAAATTACACCCGGCTGTCCCTCCGGGACGGGAAGCGTTTGGAACATAAACGGCGGCGGATTCCCAATCACAGGTTCACCAGCAAGTAATTCGACCGTCCAATAATATTCCATTTCTACTTCTAAATCGACATCGATCTGAAACTGGCGCACTTCAGAATCGACCTCCGCAGAGATCACCACTGCGCTGAGTTCTTCATCGGTTCCTACCAGAACGAGGAAACCACCCGGTGTGCAGTCGGCAGCGAAAACCCAGCGCAAATTCGGAGGTCTGCCAGCGACTGATTCGATTGCGTAGGCAAAGGCACCGTCTTCCGGCTCTATCAAGAGCAACAGAAAGTGGTCCTCCAATGTGCAGGTTCCATCTGGTATGTCGCTTGGAGTCGGGGTTGGAAAAGCGCAGCCAACCAGCAGGATTGGAACTAGAACCAGGATGATTACTATTGATAGCTTGCGCAGGATGAACATTGACCCTCCTCAGAATGAGTTTACCCAGGGCGATGTTATCGATGTTGTTTTGATGATTAGTCCGGGTTATTTTTTATAGGTTGACTTGAAGATAAGCAAGAATCGTCAACCCTATATCCATTATACAAGGTTGTCAAGTTTCTTATATCAGGAGTACATTGGGAATATCCGGTGCAAATCATATAGGAGTAATAAAAACAATATTCTAGATATATTTAAATTCCCCTCAAAAATCGATATAACCGATCCCTACAGGAAGGAAATCTAATCCCAAGGAGGATTTTTAAGCCATTGGTTCAACTTGCTGGTACTCAAAAGAGCATGCGATTCGAGTCCCTATCCATCCCACAGAGAAAAAACTGCCTTTTCTAGCTTGTTTTTTCTATCAACCAGCATTTCTTGCCAGGCTAAACCCAAAAGAAATATTCATCGATCGAGGTGCTGCGGCTCGCAGATTGGCGGCCGAGATCAAGTTCTGGATCTGTTCCGCCCGGCGGCCAGTGAGATCAATCCTGACCACGGCATCGGGGTTGATCAATGACAGCTGACCGCGAATATGAACCAGGATTTGATCCGGGGAATGATCTTCCACCGGAACGGAGACCTTCAACATTGGCCGGGCTGGCAACGGATGGGTCTCTACTTCCCGGGTCATTTTCCCCTCATTCCAGTGCAGTTTTATCAGATTATATGATTTTTCTTCAAACCGTTCCGCGATCGATGTCCGCTCTATGGAACCGGGGTAGATCACCGGCACAGCCAGCGGCTTCCCAGCCAGGGTTTGATCCAGCTGTTGGGCATTGTGGATATGACCGGAAAGGACTGCCTCGAAATCCGGCGGGACCCATTCGGGCAGGATGTTGTCCTGGTCTTCCCGGAAAGTATAGTCGACCGGACCAACCTTGGCTCCTTCGAATGTCTGGTGAGTGCACAGGAAACGGCAGTCCGCCTCACTATCCAAGTACCCTGTTTGCTTCACAAGCAGAGGGAACTTATCCCGGACCTTCCGATTAAAAGGAAATCCAGACAGCGCTATCCTTTTCCCTCCAACCAGCTGGGTGAAAGTGGCAGGCTGGTCAAAAACGTGGATATTATCGTGGCTCAGGTAGAGATGTTCGGGCAGTCGGGATCGTTCGTGGTTCCCTGGAACCAGGTAGACAGAGATCCCATTGCAAGCAGCTTCATACAGCGGCCGATAGGCTCTTTCGATGACAGACGGGCTGACCCTACTGTGATGAAAGAGATCTCCTCCGTGAACAATCAGATCTACCTTTTTTCGCAATGCAAACTTGATGACATGCTGATAGTTCTGGAATAGATCTTCTCCACGTCTTCTCCTCTCTATCCGAGGCTTGCGGGGCAGGTCATATCCGAGATGTGAATCGGCAAAAAACAGGATCTTGTGGGTTTCGAACATAAGCGTTTGGCCTGGCAGGTAAGTCACCTTGACTGATAGCTATATAATAGCACATATGTTCTACTTTTACGAGATTGTTCTAAATATGTTTTCTCATTGCCCCGTCTGGCATTTAAAACAAAAAGAATTCCAAAAAACTTGCCGGCTTTATGGATTTTTTAGGGTGGAAAATTCATGATTGAGAACCACTGGCTGGATTTTTATACCACTTGCAATATGCCGCTTCGCAGGAACTTTTATTGGAATATGAACCAGGACTAGTACACCGAGGATCATCACATTCACTAAGATGGTATACCTGGGTGTTGCAGAATACCTATTCGGCACCAGTAATGTTATATTTACAGACAGCAAGGTTTTGCACTACGATTTCACCTATGAGCGTAACATTTCCAGTTCCGGGGGGACAGATCAGATAGGAAGCAGATGGAACCGTAGGATCCTCAGCTGGCGGTGCGAATGTCCCTTCGCAGCAATCAGTATCAGGGTTGTACTCATACCCATCGGGACAATCATCGCTAATCTGCACAACCTTGACGCAGATATCTCCTATTGAGGGTTTTTGAATAAATATTAATTTGCCTGCATGTTCATTTTAGATATATCTTTAACTTTATTTTTGGAATACGAAGCTTAGATATATTGTCTCGCCCTTGAAAAAACGGTCATAAATCAGGGAGCCGTTTGTGCCAGAAAACTGATGGAAGAAACCAGCCAGTGGTTTAGGAGCTCTTTCTTTGATAAGAGCAGTCTTGCGTTCGTTGTCTAAATTAAGGGCCTCAATAATATTTCGGGTTATGTCAGTCTCTTTGATTAATCTCAATCCTGAATTAGTTAGTGATTTTCGAAGAATATCAACGTCCTCTTTCCTCCGAAAATCCGCATATAAAAAATAACCATCCTCCCGGAGGACCCTCTGAACTTGAGCAAGAAAGGCATCCATGGAACTGTAACAATGGGAAGACTCAACATTGATCACGACGTCAAAACTGGAATCTCTAAAAGGCAGGGATTCAGCGTTGCCAATTTTGAAAGATAACCCATTTACATCATAATTCTCGTTGCATAATCTTACAGCATCTTCTGAGAAATCCACTCCAACCATTTCTTCAGGTTTTAAATAGCGTTTGATATAGTCTGCTCCCCCGCCCCGGCCACTTCCAACTTCCAGTACTTTTAAATCTTTGAGATCTATAGGTTCTGCGCAATGATCATATAATTGGATGCAAAAACGGTTGTCAATATCCGCTTCAACTAAGCTAATGTCCAGGTTTTCCCCACTCACTGGAGCATAACCATAATTCATAAATTTCCAGTCACTTTTTTGATAGGATCTGGCCATAAATTGGTATAAGGGTTTAAAAATTATGCTTCGAAGTTTTGGGGAAGTACGAGAGAACATTGAAAGAAAATTTTCCATCATCACAAAATCACCTTAATTGGTTTCTGAATCTTATATTTATCTATCAGTCCTTATCTTCCATCTCAGACATTTTGTATGATAATTATACATAGGCTGTCAATTATTGTGATTAGATTAATCAGCGGCTGGTTGGATGTTGAGCCCCACCCTGCCCACTAAATTAATTCAAAGTATCGCTTGTCTAAAGGAACCATCAGATGTCTCATAATAATTTCAAATTCAGCCCAATCAAGCGCTGGATCCTGATCGCCCTGGCCATTATCCTGGCAGGTTTGTTGATCTGGGGGGTCAGCTGGGCCACCTATGCCAGGCCACCGCTGCCGGAAGCTCTGGTCGCACTGGAAAGTAATGATCTGGTCAAGGTTGAACTGGAACCCTGGTTGACCTTCTCTCCCACTGGAGATATTAAGGCGGGTTTGATCTTTTATCCCGGCGGCCGGATCGACCCACGCGGTTATGCAACTTTAATGCGCGCTATCGCTGGTGAGGGATATCTGGTTGTTGTGCCATCCATGCCCATTAACATGGCGATCTTTGATACCAATGCGGCTGATGAGATCATTTCCCATTATCTCGGGATCGATTCCTGGGGCATTGCCGGCCATTCCGTGGGAGGCGTAGCCGCCGCCATGTTTGCTTTCCAAAACCCAGAACTGATCGACGGACTGGCTATCTGGGCTGCTTTTCCGGCAGGGAACTCGGACCTCTCACTCGCAGAAATTCCGATCTATATAATTTACGGAGAAGTTGACCCGGCAGCCAACAGTGAATCCGTCCAGGAACGAGCTTCACTGCTGCCAAAAGATACAGTTTACGTTGAGATTGAAGGCGGGGATCATCATCAATTTGGCACCTACCTGATCGACCCTGAAGATCATCTAGCTCTTACTTCACAGCAGGATCAGCAGGAACAGATCATCCAGGCTACACTGAACATGCTCACAGAAATATCCGAATTTAAGTAGACTAGGAATTAATTTAAGAGGCAAATTATGAAGAACTTCCAGGACAAAATTTGTGTCATCACTGGCGCCGGGTCCGGCTTAGGCCGCGAATTCGCAGTTCAGCTCTACCAGGCTGGCGCACTTCTGGCGTTATGCGACCTGGACCAGGATGGCCTGGAAGGAACCCTTCGAACTACCGCTGATGATGGAAGCAAAGTGAAACTCTTCCAGGTGGATGTCTCCGACCAGTCAGCAATGGTTCAGATGGCCCGGGATGTCGAATCCCAGCTGGGGGCAGCAGATATGCTCATCAATAATGCCGGGATCTGTTTGATACCGCAGACCTTTGAGGAAACGCTGGATGAGCAGTTCAAAAAAGTGATCGATGTAAATATGTGGGGCCCGCTCTATGGGATCAGAGAATTTTTACCCCAGCTGAAGACTCGGCCAGAAGCCTGTATTGTAAATATCTCCAGCCTAGCTGGCCTGGTGGGTTTATACGGCCACGCGGCTTACAGCATGAGCAAGTCTGCCCTGCGCGGTCTTTCAGAAGCTCTGCAAGCCGAACTATCTGATACTCAAGTTCACTTATTATTGGTCCATCCCGGCGGTGTCAGGACAAACTTGATCAAGAATGCCCCTAATCTTGAGGAAGATAAGCGGGAAAAAGCCCATAAAAACTTCAGCGATTTATCTTTTTTGACCCCGGAAAAGACTGTTTCCAGGATTCTCAAAGCAGTTCAGAAAAAGAAAAATCGCGCAATCATTGGGATCGATGGCCGCCTGATACTGGTACTTCGGACCCTGTTTCCCCACAGCTACCCCAAAATAGCCAGGGCGATCTTCAGCCAGGCAAACTTCAAGGATGATCCAGTATGGAAAACGACCAGAAAATGAACGGGAAGGTTTGCCTGGTGACAGGAGCGACAGCCGGGATTGGGAAGATTACCGCCACAGTCCTGGCAGCCCAGGGCGCAGAACTTGTAATCTGCGGTAGAAATCGCCAGAAAGCTGAAGATAAGATCAATGAGATCAAAGCTGAGACCGGAAATGAAAAAGTCAGTTATTTACTGGCTGACTTTTCGGATCTGGACCAGGTCCGGGAAATGGCAAAAGAATTTCAGGATCGCTATGGCAGTTTGCACCTGCTGGTTAATAATGCGGGTGGGTTTTTCAACAGCAGGATCCCTACCACCTACGGCGTAGAAATGACCTTCCTGGTCAATCATCTGGCCCCGTTCCTGCTTACAAATTTACTATTGGAAACGCTAAAATCCAGCTCGCCTGCCCGGATCATCAATGTCTCATCTGAAGCCCATCGCCAGGGAGTCATGAATTTCGAGGATCTTGGATTTAAAAAAGGTTACTTCGGCATCAAGGCCTACGGGCGATCCAAGCTGGCTAATCTCCTTTTCACATATGAGTTATCCCGGATCCTGGACGGAACCGGAGTAACCGTGAATGCCGTCCATCCCGGACACATCGCCACTGATATCTGGAAAACCAATTTCGGACTGCTGGGTCCGGCCTTGAAATGGTTCATGAGCCGGATCGCGCTTACACCTGAAGAAGGTGCAGAAAACTCGATCTACCTGGCCACATCGCCAGAAATTGAAGGCGTCAATGGTAAATATTTCATCAAAAACGAGGCTGTCCAATCCTCTCCTGCTTCCTGCGATAAAGAAATCGCCCGTAAATTATGGAAGGTAAGCGCAGAGTTGACCTCCCTGCCAGCAAACTAGATCGAGTAACCTTCATTCTTTAGCGCTTGCAGCAGCGCCAGTCCCTGTTCAGCCTGCTGAATTACATGGGCAGCAGATTCCTCTCCGGTTCCTCCATTATTAAGTATTTGCAGATCCTGGCGGGTTTGGTCCAGATCCAGATCTGGCATTGAGACCAGGCGTGTCGGCCGGGCCGGCAGCGCCCTGAAAGTCTGTTCCACTTTATCCGCTACCAGTTTTGCAGCCAGGGTGCTAGTTTTCCCCAATTCCTCCTGAATGCCTCTGGTAGTCCGCAGATCAGCCAGATCCTTGCACCCGATCAGGAAACATGACAACCCCAGGACGATCAATGCCAGGCCCATTTCACTTCCTTCAATACTGGCTTCAAAAAACTCAATGAGAAAAGGATCACTGTCCCCTACCCCGGGTGGCAAGAAGATCATCACCAGTCCAATCAATAGCAAAACAAAGCCGGTACCTACCATTAAATGCCAGAAACGGATCTTGCTCAATATATCCATAGTCTCCTCCTGTAATAGGGATTTATATCTTGAGATAACAAAAAAGAGGCTCCTAAGGAGCCTCCTATCTTTCGTATTTCAATCTCATGGAGCTATAAAAAGCTCCGGGAGGTTATTTCAGGATCAGTGCGCCCTGATTTCCTGCACTTTGATACTGGTGATCGAAGGGCAATCCTGGGCAATTTTCACTGCCTCTTCCAGGCTCTCGACCTCGATGATCGTATAGCCAGTCGTAACCTGGCGATCAAAATTTATATCTTTGATACCTGCGGAGCTGACCTCTTTTCCAACGCCAAGACCAACATTCTCAACTGTGACATCCTTAATATCCTCGAACCACTTCATCCAGGCAGCCATAATCTCATCGGTAGGCTGTTCAAAACCAATATGGGCCAGAACAAATTTACTCATCTTCTCTCCTATTATTAATTTAATAGCTCGGAGATTCAGACGATGCGAGGAACTTTAACCTTACCTACTGGCGCAAGGTAGATGACATATTCATCCTTGCCATCCAGCTCCAATAGGGTATCCATAGCGGCCTGGTCATAGGCGCCGATGGCGCAGGTGCCGAGGCCCAAAGCTTCCACAGCCAGATACAGGTTTTGACAGACATGACCGGCATCAAGCAGCAAATTCTTATGGGCATACTGCATATAGCGCCATTCAGCCCGGTATGGAATGCAGCTCCAGGCAAAAACAACTGCTGCATTTCCCGCGAACTTCTGGCCTAAATTGGCTTCCGTCAACAGTTCCGGTAAATTCTGGGCACCTTCCTGAAAATACAACTGATGGCTGAGCGGAAGGTAGCGGTAAATGCCAGGTTCAAGATCCTCCACCCGGTTGATCGCCAGGTACGTCTCAAAAGCATGTCGGGCCCCACCGGAAGGAACCGGCCGACGGGTGGCATATCCCTGCCCCAATTCGGCGATCACTCCTTGCGTGGACCATAACAGGTAAGAAAGCTCGTCCAATGACAAGTTTTCCTTGGTGAATTTTCTGCGGCTCTGGCGCTCCAGCAGTATTTGATGAAAACCAGGCTTATGCATCAGGTCAGCATTGGGATCTGGCAGATCGATCAGCACCAATTCTCCCTCCGGCAGGGGTTTTTGCAGGGGCGGATAAGGCACCTTTTGAGCCTGATCAGATATATCATGAACGGATTCTGCAAAATCAGACTTCATAAAATTACGGTTTGAAGTGTAATCGCTCATAGATTTATCCTTTCTATAATTTTAGTTTTATTCTCTAGTACTCTGTACTTATAAATATAATGCTGAGTATTATACCCGTTCAAGCTATTTCCCAAGTACAATCAGATTTATGAGCGAAAAAACACCTCCCCTGTATTTTGAAAAAGCCTGGCAGGGTAAACTAACTGTCGGCCTGGACCAACTTTTGGACCCTGAAGAGCGGGATAGGATCCTGACCGGGAGCGAGCTCCTGACAATGGAAAGCTCCACCCAAGACAAGGTCGTTTGGAGCTGTGAGATGCTGGAGCGGTTGGAAGAAGTGGCTGATGAGCGGACCCGTCAGGAGATATTGACCGGCTGCGCCTGTCACTATCCCAAGTCAGATCTGGATGATGCCCGCGGCTTATTTCTAGAAACCGGGGATGTGGACCAGGTGATCGATCTACTGCAGGCCAAATTTGAAATCTTCCTGGATGATGTTTTGGAACTCGATGAGGAACTGGTACTTGAGATCATCTCCAGGGGCTGGGGTTTGGCTGGGGTCCGGGAAGGAAATCGCATTTTTGCCACCAAGATCCCAAAAAGCAGCTACCTGGTAGATTATTTCCAAAGCAACAATCCCGATGAGAAAAGGAAGCTCTACTGCCATTGCCCCCGGGTCCGGGACGGAGTGGGAGAGGAGCCACAGCTGCCCGAAACCTACTGCTATTGTGGGGCTGGATTTTATCAAGGAATTTGGGAAACCATCCTTCGGGAACCAGTCCGGGTAGAAGTTCTGGAAAGTGTCATGACAGGAGGCGATGTCTGCAAAATTGCTGTCCATCTCCCAGAATCCATTATCTTGAATAGTGAGGAATGAACCTGATCGATCCCAACGAATCAGCATCTGAAGAAATACAAGCTGATCCAACCACACAGGTGAAACTCCGCAGCATCCTGTTACTTTTAGCGCTGGCAGGTTTATTGACGCCCTGCGGTTTGTGCTGGTACAGCACCCGCGTGCAATCCATCGAACAGGCACTGATCCCCAGTTTATTAGGGGTGGTTGTTCTTATCTATACGATCTATATCCTCCATCAACGGGAACAGAAGCAGGACCTGGCTCCTCCTTTATGGCAGGTGATACTTATTCTTGCGATTCTGGCAGCCATCGTTACCCTGGCGATTATCTGGATGGTGGCCGCGACCGGTTGGCATAAGATATCTGGACCGATCATTTTGTCCCTGGGAGCCTGGTCATTTTTCCTGGCCGGCCGACGGGTGTGGGAATCCTGGTCGTTTTCCCACCTGTCGATCGAAGAAGAAAACGATCTGGCACAGGTAAAAATGGTAAGCATTGATGGAGGACATCCGATTCATCCGCAATTGGTCTACCGTTATGCAGAAAAATACCGCAGCCAGATAGCGAACTTCCGAATCCGAAATAAAACCCCTGAGATAATCCAGGCAATTTCAGAAGGAAAACTACAGGTGAAGGTCAAATACCTGCCAGAAAATCCCAGGATCCACCGCTTCCTGGGTTGGAAGATCCTGCCCTAAGAACGCAATTTCAAGGAGATATATAAAGATGAAAATCGAACACTGTAAACACCCAGTACTCATGGTCCTGATCCTGGTTAGTGTTCTTATACTCAGTGCCTGTGGGGAAGGATCCCCGGAACAGGATGTGATCGACGATGACATGAGCTCCCAGTCCAGTGATGAAGACATGGATGATCCAGATGCAGGTCCATCTAGCGCAGATGATTATTATTACATTGGCACCAACCTGGAAGGATTGAATGTCTGTGAGCTGATCCCATTGGAAAAGATCATCAACATAGTTGGCGCCTTACGAGAGGATGAGACCGAAGTTGTCATCAGCCAGGCAGGCGAGGTGGGATGTAAATATATTGACCAGCAAGGCCAGTGGTATTACGTTACCTATTACCCCCTTGGAGACTGGGGATTCGTCGAATATACCCTTAACGAATCAGAAGAGATTAATGGCCTGCTGGATGGGGCCTGGAAAGGTGTCTATTCCAGCGACGAGATCCATATCAAAGCCCTGGCGGCGGATGAGCTAGTGATCGGCGCCTTTGTAAGCGATGGGCTGGAAGAAACCGCAGTCAGCCTGGTTGAATTGCTTTACGAGTACCGGCCAAAATAAGATAATCAAAACGTTATCTAATATAAGAGAAAGCGGGACCCGATGAGGATCCCGCTTTCTGACATTTAATCCAGATTTCTTATAATCTGGATCTGATTATTTTTTATTCTGGCTGAATGGAACGGTCACTGTAGCAAAGCCAAGTGTCGTATTTCCGCAAGCATCTTCAACCTGGTAGGTAATCAGATAAATGCGTCCGTCCTTGTTTTTGCCAGATCTTTCCGCGCGCAGCAGGAAGGTAAAATCGTCCTCGATCACAATGTCATCCGAGGTATTTCCATCACCAATAGCTTCGTCCTCTTCGCTGGAAATGATCGATACCAGGGTCACTACTGGATCAGTGTCAAAGTTGTCATTTGCGGTAACGACTGCAGTGACTTCTACCATCTTGTGGTTTGCAGGCCAGAGAGTGTCGACAGAAAGTTCAATCGACAGTGTGGGCGCGATCTCCTCGCAGACATCCAAGCCGATGATCACTGGATCGTGATCTGAGGAACGGTAAGGATCCGGAGCGTATAAAGCATCCTGAGCGTCTTTCTTGTAGGACATATCATAATCGATCAAGTTAGGTTCGTCCGCATTGATATGCCAGACCGTCGCGCCGGATACCTCTCCACTCATAGCACCATTGGTCATCGCCAAAGCGTGATCCAGATAGCCCAACTGACCATCATAGACATAGGAGTAGGCATCTTCCCCGATGAACTGGTAGACCATATCGCTGTAGCCCCCGGCAACGATAGCGTCAATAGGATCTTCTTTGTCGTAAGAGTTCAAGTCTCCTATGATCATGAAGTCGGCATCCCCACTGCCGGTGGGATCGGTAGCCAGCCAATCCACCAACGCCTCTGCAGCTGCAGTCCGGGTCAGGTTGCAGTTGCCCGCGCCATCGTCCAGATCCGGGTCGCCAATGTCATCACAGGATGAGCCTTTGGACTTAAGGTGATTGACAACCACAGTGAATACGCCCTCCGTAATGTTATCCTGGAAGGTTTGAGCCAGGGAGGGGCGATTCTTGCTATCTATGAAGCGGCTGTCCACGGATTCATCGAGGACTGCATAATCCCCAACCAGAGAAACAGTCCCTGTTTTATAGATGAAAGCGACTTTAATTGCGTCACTACCAATGTAGCCAGTGTCAACATAGGCGTAAGTTCCCGCTACAACAGCATTGAGGCCATCAACCAAATCTGCAACAGCTTCAAATTCATTGTTTTCAATTTCGATCAAACCGACTACATCTGCGTCAATCGCAGCCAGAGCGGCGATAATCTTCGCCCGTTGGCGATTAAACTCTTCGATTGTATCTGCGCCGCGACATTCCATGTCTTGAGTTGGACCGCAGATATCATTGGTTCCGTCATCAAGAGTGGTGAAGTAGTTGAGCACGTTAAAGCTGGCAACTTTGAGGCCTGCGCCAACATAATCAGGTTGGGCAGTTCGCGGATTCGCTGATACATAATCAGCCCCCAAAGTAGGTTGGATAACATACTCGCCGTAGCTGAAATCCACAACACCAGTCAGGTTGTTCAAGATATCCCCACCACGGAAGAGATTTCCCATGTCGAAGATACTTCCATTCGGATGAAGGGCAGGATCCGGGTTCTGCGAGGATCTACCATCATCCAGTTTGATCCTGGCCAGCTCATTATCCAACAGGGCCTGGGCCGCTTCTGGAGAGCCCGGCTCATAGGAAGCTGTGGGCTGGAACTGGCGTTCGTTGGCAAGCACGATTTCGCCATACCTGGCAAAGTTATAGTACTCAGTAATGAAGAGCGGCTGGGCAAAAGTGACCAGCATGCCTTCATAAGGCTCGAGATCAATATCAGTGACCAGCGGTAGGGTCAGAGGAGAAGGTGCAACTGTACCTATTCCACAGTCCAAGACTAGGCTGACACCGGTGACCTCTGTAAGATCATAATACTCATCCACAAAGCCGTGGACCCGGACATGATCACCTACGCTGACATCTGGGGTTTCTCCATAAACAAAGATTCCATCCGAAGTGGAAAGATCTCCATCTCCGGCAGCATCCTGGATGAAGTAGCCGCTTTTTCCAGACTGGAAATCACCAACCACGATGCCTTCGGTAGACACTTCAATGCCGTCGAGTGAACTGGCTAAGCCGCTGCCTTGAATATCGTAAATAGGAGTAAAGGGATCGCCGCAGACTTCTGGTGGTGCTACATAGACCTCGTTGAAAGTCCCGGGCGTATTGAGCGCTTCACCGGGTGCAAGCGTCCCTGTAAACCCGGGAATACCGGCCAGATCATAATCATTCCTAACCCAATCGGCAGGAGCATCTGTATCAATACCGTCCGGAATCCGTGAGGCCCCTCCTGGCGCATAGGCGCTGACCCCATCGTAGTTCTTCCCAAGAACCGGAATTCCATAGGTCAGGTCACCTGTACCACCATCGTTCACAGAAACCGCGTCAACCAGGGCATCCCAGGGCATATTGTCAAGCACACCATCATCATCTGCATCCAGGTCATCTCCAAAAACACCGCTGAAATTCTGGACCAGCAGCAGGCTGATCGTTCCGTTTTCAAGCTTGCCGGCAGACAGGTTCGCCAGGTAAAAACCATCAGCATCGGTGGTACCGAGGCTAACAACCTCATCCACAACACCCGTGCCCTTATCAAAATCACCTTCAATCTCCAGAATGACATAGTCTGAGAAATCAACACTGGGGGTACCGTAGATCTCCAGGTATTCAACATCGGTGCCGGTGGTGCTGGCGGAAAATTCATTGATCACAACTTCGACAACAACCGCGGGGGGTTCTCCCGGGGATCCAAGTTCTCCGCCCACATTGCCAGCTGCTTCCAGACTTGAATATCCTGTATAAAGCGGAGTAGCTCCACCATCAGAACTGGCATCCCAGTTTGCAGGCAGGGTGTTATCCGCGGCAAGATCTGTTAGATAGATCGATTTTCCTGCAGGGTCGACAAAGTCAACATAATTTACTGATTCAATCGCATTGGCATGGGCTACATTATCACCAGTGTAGCTGGTAAAACTGGACCAGATTCCAATCTGATCTCCGCTATTATTCAATGCCATAGCAGACCAGTGAGTCACCGGGATCAAATTCACTGTACCCCAGGCTGCCTGAAAATCAGCTGCTGATACATCATCAACGTTGTAAAGGACAGCCTGTTGGCCAGCCGCCAACGTACCTTCCGCAATATTCGCTGACGGATGAGCAACGGAATTATAGTCATCCACAACAAAACCCGCCAAATTAACCGAACTACTGCCACCATTGTAAATTTCAATCCATTCCCAGTTATCCTCTGCACTCAATGGATCGTACATTATCTCAGTAATGATAATCATTGGAGGATCTGCCACAACTTCAGCCTCAGTGCTAAAACTATAGCCAAAATTAGCCGTCATAGCATCCGGCGGATCGTCAACATCCTGATCCGTCACCTGAGCAGCAAAAATACTAATCGTGCAAAGTTCATCATTCACAAAATCATCATCTGGATCAAGGGAAAATGCAGTCGGGCCACCGTTTACAGCTGCAGTATGGAGGCCGCTGCTGGCGCAGGAGATCCCAAACCAGTCGGTCCCCAAGTTAACATCCTCACTGAAGGTGATCTCAAGATTGGCGTCGAGGGCGATATCCACACCCCCATCGGCTGGAACAGTGGACAAAACAGAAGGAGCGAGGTCAACTGCCTCTGCTTCTGTGGTGAATCCGAAAACATAATCTGCTGCCATAGTATTGGGAGGATCATCAACATCCTGATCCGTCACCTTGTCAGCTATGAGAGAGACCGTGCAGTATTCATCGTATGCAAAATCCGTATCGGGATTAAGAATAAAGGTAGTCGGATCAACACTAACAGCCGCGGTATGGAGGCCGCTGCTGTCACAGGAAATCTCAAACCAACTATCAACAGCATCAACGGCTTCGCTGAAATTAATCTCCAGGTTAGCAGCGAGGGCTACATCCAGAGCGCCATCTTCCGGCGAAGTGGAGGAAACTATTGGAGCGGAGTCAGCGATCACACCACCAAAAGTCTGCCCGGTGTTCTTAGTGCCAAAGGTATTGGGCTGCGCAGCAGCCCAGGAAAAATCATCATACCCAGTTCCTGAACCGGTCAGCTGAAGGGAATCCCCCACTGGAGTATCACCAGGCTCAGAAACACCAATATCTACACTGGTCAAACCATCCGCAGGGCCACCTACAGCAGTAAAGAATCCTTCGTAGCTCAAAAACTGCACGACGGCGCTGCTCGCATCCACCAAGGCCAGCCCATCAGGGTCTCCATTCTGGATGCCCGTCACCGGGAATGAAAGAGTGCCATAACCATTTTCTTCATCCGGAATGGTCCCGCTTAGTGCGGTTGTACCATAATCCGCTCCTGTACTGCCGGTGTAGAAGACCAGGGACCAGCCAGTAAGGTCTGTGCCAGCGGGACCGGCAATTTCAACCGCTTCACCGGCATCTGTGCTGGCATTATCGTAATGGATCTCATTGATAAATACACTGGGGCCGGCAGCCTGAACCGGGCCGCCCGGGAAAAAGGAAAACAATATAGCCAAAACTAGAAAACCGATAGAAATGATACTGATGGGATTTTTCCTAGACATTTTTATATCTCCTCTGATTTCTCAGCAAATATAATATGGTCGTTTTCGGTTGTTGTCCTGTTTTCTAGAACAGGACTCTATTTCCCCCATCAGCGTGCGGTTTCTTGTAAGCCTGCCTCCTTTTTGTTTAACTTCGAGTGGAAATTTACAGGTCTAATTATTCTATGGCAGACCTAACAAAAATGCAAGGTCGAGCGAATATGTCATGGATTTATTGGCGGGGAAAATAGGAAGAAGGTAATAAAAACAGGATAGGGTTTCCTGAAAGGAAGCCGTATCCTACAAAAAAACCTGAGACGGAAAGTCTCAGGTTTTACGGTGGTGGGGATCACTTCTCCCCATAACCACCGGTAGGTGCGTCGGGACACCAGACAGCGATAGTGAGGTAATGCTTTGGTGGGCAGCGCTTACACCTCAGTCGTTCTTGAAAACCCACCTCACGGACCGTTTTTCCGGGACCGGGTGAACTTGCAACTCAAATCTCTCCTCGGTACCCAATGCCGGAGCAAACTGTCCTTCCGACGTAAATTAGTAGCTTATTTGTAGCATGAGAATTGAACGCTGTCAATAATTCCCATTTAAATCCATTCTGAAAACAAAAATCTCTGGGATCACATCCCTAACCAATGGATTAAAACCCATTGCTATTTGATAGATCTAACAAGAGGAAATGGTTTTAGAGGAAAATTAAGGGGTAAATAGTGTATATAGACTATATTGTGTGTATTGTTTCTACCCTATATGCACCGGAATTAGATATATTTCCATGTAGCGTATATGACTAAAGATCAGGTGATATATATTGTATGAGCTCAGCGGCGCGTTCCCCAGCATCTGCTGAAATGTAAGTTAGGAGAACGTTTAACTATTACCAAAAAATTCCATCTCCGCAGACATCTCGGTACAATGCTCGCTCCAAGTACTCCACAAAAACTCCAAAGTTACCGGATTTGGGTATTAGATTCAAATTTTTAATCAATCTTATCCAGGAAGCGGACCTCAACCCCCGATTCTATCTGCAAATCAGCTGCAAAGACTTGGAGTGCGGAATCCTCAAAGGCGGCATCCGGTCCAAGGGAGTGGCCCATCACAATAAGGGTCGCTCCGAGTTCTTTCACCACCGAGACAAGTTCTGT
>CAZOUN010000037.1:0-24458 GCA_964582965.1 uncultured Anaerolineales bacterium
ACAACCCCTACAGATGGGGGTAGTGATTAAACCCCATCTCCTATTCTTAACATATTCATAGAAGATAAAGTTTTCTTAATACCAAATAAAGCACGTCTACGTGAATCTCAGCTATCTGGGGGACTTTTATCACTCTCTGAGAACATTAAATATGGTCAGAAAAACTAAAAATCTTTAGCGATTTCACTGATCTCGAAAGGCTTTTCAAGATCTCCCGTAATGGAAGGGGCATCCGTCAAGGAAGATAACTCTATGTTAGAATTTGAAACATGGATGATAAAGGTTCGCCACCAGTAAAAACTTTCCTGCCCATAGCATCTATCCTTGCAATTCCCGGATGGAGTGTGCTGATCTATTTGGTCACTCAGACAGTTCCAGAACTGCAGAACCGCTGGTTATTTTATGCCGCCATAGTGATCACGATCACTGGATCTTCTTTTCCTGCAGTGGCGTACTTGAATAGGATCATAAAACCATTTGGGCCGGCCAATTTTGAGACGGTGATCAGGGAAGGGATCATGATCGGGCTTTACTCTGGGATATTGCTGTGGTTGAACAAAGGCCAGGTATTGAGTTTTGGTGTGGCGTTGATCCTGGCTGTAGGTTTAACCCTGGTTGAATTATTGATCCGGTTAAGAAACCGGAGTGCCTGGAGTCCAGAATCACAATGATAGATTTACTCTGGTATCTTATATGAACGATTTAAGCCAAATACCATCTGTTGACCAGCTACTTACTTCCAAACAGGGGCTTTCCATGGTGGAAAGTTACGGCCACCAGGCGACAGTTGATGCCGTCAGGACATGCCTGGACCTGGTCCGAAAGGATTTCCTTGAAAACGATTCTGAAGTTCCTGGTCTGGAAGAACTCTTAAAGATGATAGCTGAATTGCTGAATGACCGGTTAAAACCAACCCTCGTACCGGTTATTAATGCTTCAGGTGTGATCATTCACACGAACTTAGGACGAGCTCCTCTAAGTCGATCTGCGCTGGACGCGGTCAGGAATGTCAGCGGAGGGTACTCCACGCTCGAATTCAGCTTGGAAACAGGCGGGAGAGGTTCAAGATTAATCCATGCCGAATCCCAGTTCCAGCAGCTGCTGGGAGCAGAATCTGCACTGGTCGTGAATAATAATGCCTCAGCCGTGTTATTAAGTTTAACGGTATTAACCCGTGGGAAGAAAGTTATCATCTCCCGTTCCCAGCTGGTGGAAATTGGCGGAGGTTTCCGTATTCCGGAAGTTTTGCGACATTCGGGAACTGACCTTGTAGAAATCGGGACGACCAATAAAGTTCATCTTTTTGATTATGAACAAGCATACAGCGAAGAGACCAGAGCTGTGATGAGAGCCCATTCTTCCAATTATTCAATTGTTGGTTTTACCAGCGAACCCGAAATTAGTGAGATCATTGCCAGCGCCCATCAAGCGGGATTGTGGTTTTTTGATGATCTGGGTTCAGGGGCTTTGCTGGATACCAGCATCTATGGTTTGAAACACGAACCAATGGTTCAGGAATCGCTGGTTGCCGGAGCTGATCTGGTTTGTTTTTCGGGAGATAAGCTCCTGGGTGGGCCCCAGGCGGGGATCATCCTGGGTCGGAAAGAATTGATAGATCAATTGAAGGTCCATCCTCTGGCTAGGGCGATCCGGGCAGATAAGATGGCACTTAGCGCGCTTTCAGCTACACTCGATCATTATATTAAAGGAGAGGCACTTTCTGCAGTTCCTGTCTGGCAAATGATCTCGGCTGACAAAGAAACGATAAAGTCCAGGGCGGAAAAATGGGAAGAGACCCTGAAACTAGGGAATGTTATTGAGGCCCAATCCATGGTTGGAGGAGGTTCCCTTCCTGGAGAGACTCTCCCAACTTATGTGTTGGCTATTGATGTGGAACATCCTAATCAGCTGCTGGAGATCCTTCGCAATGGATCACCTTCTGTGATCGGTAGGGTAGAGGATGATAAGGTATTGTTGGACCCCCGCTCAGTGCTTCCTGAAACGGATCCGGATTTTATAATTGCATTGAAATCAGCATGGAGTCACTATGAAAAATGATCTCTCTCAAATTATGGAACGGGAAAATATTGATGCGCTTTGGATCATGGGGTCAGCCTCCCATAACCCGTCCATGACCTATTTCACCGGTAGTGCCCATGTCAGTGGGGCGGACTTGTTCCTGATCAGGGGAAAGGAGCCAGTGATCTTCTGTAATGCCATGGAACGGGAGGAAGCAGCATCTACCGGTTTTGAGACAATAGTTACTGCTAAATACGGGTTCCTGAAGATATTGGAAGATTCCCGGGGAAACCTGATGGAAGCTGGTGCTAAACTCCGCAAAATGATGTTCGAGGAAATTGCCCTGACAAGTGGGCGAGTTGCGATCTACGGTAAGGTGGAAATCGGCCCTATTGTGGGTGTTTTAAAATTCCTGGAAAAGATGCTGCCTGAGATCGAGTTTATTGGTGAGGGCGCAGATTCTATCCTGTTGGAAGCCCGCGCAACCAAGGATATTCATGAGATAGAACGTATCCGTGAAATGGGAAAGATCACCACAGAAGTAGTAGGGAAGACAGCTGCCTATCTCCAATCCTGCCAGGTGAATGAAGATGAGATCCTGCTGAGGAAAAAAGGTGAGCCTCTCACAATTGGAGCCATGCATATCAAGATCAATTATTGGCTGGCAGAATTGGGAGTTGAGAATCCCCTCGGTTGTATTTTTGCGATGGGACGGGACGCAGGTATTCCGCACAGCGCAGGAACTCACGAGGAACCGATCAGACTGGGAAAAACAATCATATTTGATATCTATCCCCAGGAAAGCGGCGGTGGGTATTTCTTCGATTTTACAAGAACCTGGTGCCTGGGCTATGCCCCGGTAGCAGAGACTGTGATGTACGAGGATGTAAAAGCGGTTTATGAGACCATTATGGATGAGATGGTGATGGATGAGCCTGCAGTGAAATTCCAGGACCGGACCTGTGAGCTCTTCGAGGCCCGTGGTCACCGAACCATACGTCAGGATGGCCAACTGGAATCCGGGTATGTTCACAGCCTGGGACATGGATTGGGTATGGATGTTCATGAACGGCCCTGGTTCAGCAAGCGGGGTAGTGATAATGATCTATTAGATGCAGGATCGGTGGTTACAATCGAACCGGGGTTATATTATCCGGAGAAGGGCATGGGATGCCGCTTGGAAGATTCGGTTTGGGTTCGACCAGATGGAATAATGGAAATATTGGCAGATTACCCATATGACCTGGTGCTGCCGATGAAATATTGGACTGCATAAACTTTTAGAATATGATGCAAGATCAGGTGGTACTATGAGCGAAAATCAAATCGAGGAAACTTCCCGGGAAAGCCTGGAAAACCCGCTGGCGCGGATTTTGGGTATTGAAAGTTCCTGTGATGAAACAGCGGCATCAGTTGTGGAAAACGGGCGAGAGATCCTTTCCAATGCTGTGGCCTCCCAGGTAGACTTGCATGCCCAGTTTGGCGGCATCTTTCCAGAAGTGGCCTCAAGACAGCATATCCTTTCCATCTACCCCATAGTTGATCAAGCTCTCAAAGATGCTCACTTAAAACTATCTGATCTCGATGGTATTGCTGTAACTCGTGGTCCTGGTCTTCCAGGATCCCTGGTGGTTGGTATCAATATGGCAAAAGGATTGGCCATTGGCAGTGGCTTGCCATTGATGGGCATCAATCACTTGGAGGGGCATCTTTATTCAGCCTGGCTTGGGAAAGAGGGGAAGAAAATGAAGAAGGCCCCGAAGTTTCCTCTCCTGGCATTAATTGTGTCAGGTGGACATACTGAACTGATACTTATGAAGGATCACCTTGTTTACGAACGCCTGGGTGGGACACTGGATGACGCTGCCGGGGAGGCTTTTGATAAAGTCGCCCGATTACTGGAACTGGGATACCCGGGAGGCCCTGTGATCCAGGAAGCTGCCCTGGATGGAGATCCGAATGCTTTTGATTTTCCGCGCTCCTGGTTGGATGACAGCTTTAATTTTTCCTTTAGTGGTCTGAAAACTTCTGTGTTGCGGACGGTACAGCAGCTAGAAAAACAGAAGAGTAAGCTACCAAAAAAGAATCTGGCTGCCAGTTTCCAGGCGGCTGTGGTTGATGTTTTATTCCAGAAAACTTTGCAAGCTGCGGAGAAATTCGGTACAAAGGATATATTGATCGCAGGTGGTGTTTCCGCTAACCAATCTTTACGGGAGCAGTTCAAGGGGCAGAAAAAATTCAATGTTCATATCCCACCCCTGTTCCTGTGCACAGACAATGCTGCTATGATCGCTGGTGCAGGCTGCTTCCGGTTCCATGCCGGACAGCGGGACAATCTTGAAATGGATGCTGCCCCAACCTGGTCGATCTCTGATCTTTAATTATTCACCACTTTTACTGGTTTATCAATTTAATTAGAACCTACCGGAGGTGGATGATGACTGATTTAAGTAAATTCCTAACAAAGATAAAAACAGCTCAATGGATCCTCATTGGAGCTGGGATACTATCCAGCGTTATTGCCTTATTGATCGGTGTGTCAGATAATCCCCCCGGCATTGTTATCCTCTATATCGGACTGACCTGTCTGGCCGGGGCATGGGTATGGAACTGGCCTTCACCCCGAGAATTCTGGATCCTGCTGCTGCTCTCCCTGGCGGCTTTTCCTGTTGGGGTTGTGATGCATAATCTTATTTATGCTCTGGGAACACTGGCGGAGGGAAGCCGGATACTGACAGGGGTCCTGGGTTTCTTCGGCGGTTTTTTCTTCTTGGTTGCAGTGATGGCTGTCGGACCTACAGCGCTGGTAGCTTTGGTAGGTGGTGTCTATTCCAGTTGGCAGGGAATGACCCGTCTGACATTGATCAATCGCAGTTACCGGCGATTTATTCAAAAACATCAAATCAAAGATAAATGGCTGTATCGGCTCCTACATCTGGCCAGGCAATCTGCATCAGGAGCCAACTTGCAGCCGTTGAAATTCATCCTTTCGAATTCTGATGATAAGAATGAACTGATCTTCAATACACTCTCTTGGGCTGGATACCTTAAGGGTTGGGACGGTCCAGAAGAAGGGGAGAGGCCATCCGCTTATATCATCCTTCTAGGTGATATGGACCTTGACAAGAGCTTTCAATATGATGCAGGCATCGCCAGTCAGAGCATCACTCTGGGCGCGGCCGAGTTGGGATTAGGTGCCTGCTTGATCGGTTCGATCAAGAGGGATACCTTGAGAAGCGCATTAGCTATTCCGGAAAAGTATGAGATCCTGCTTGTGATCGCCCTTGGTAAACCAGCAGAACAAGTAGTGATCGATGATGTCGATGAGAATGGGGAGATCAAATATTGGCGGGATGAAAAAGGGGTCCATCACGTACCTAAAAGAGGATTAGAAGAGGTGATCCTGGATATTTAAAAAAATCAATCCGTACTAAAAACAGGAGGATACCTTTCCTCCTGTTTTTTTTTGGTCCTTTATCTCCACTAAATGGAGTTGTGTCTTTTGAGGTGGCACTAGTCAAGATTTGCGTCAATAGCAATTCGTTTTGGTTGTGTTCCAGGTCTTCCTGGTGAAACTTCTGTGAAATTTAATTAGTATGGCTGAAATCCAGGTCAATAATACCTGGACTGTTTGTTTTAAGATCAAATTTCGCCCCCGGTAGGTGTGAGATACTGTATAAGAATAAACCGGTGTCTGATTATTGATTAGAAGATATTTGGTTCTAGTCCTGCCAGGGCCATTTAGTCCCGCAGAATAGCGGGAATTTGCATAAATTGAGGTTGGTGCAGTTTCTATACAGGTCGCGACGGGTTCAAGGAACCTGACAATGCCTATGACAAGGAAAATAGATTAGAAGAAATAAATCTACCGTTATTTTAATTTCATAGAATGTTGGTAAGAAGAAATAATGTTAAAATAAGTAGAAAAGGTAACGGCTAACTATGAAACTGGACCCGATCCTCAAAACCAAGTTATTTATTCCTCCACTCCATGAAGGACTGATCTCTCGTCCCCGGCTGACAGATCTCCTGGATGCCAATATACGCAATAAGGCCTCCTTCATATCTGCTCCGGCTGGTTTTGGCAAGTCCACACTACTTTCGGAATGGGCTTCAAGTGCCGATATGCCCGTGTGCTGGGTTTCTCTTGATCCCTCCGAGGATGATCCGGTCAAATTCCTCTCTTACGTAATAGCAAGTGTGCAGACAATCTGGGATGATCTCGGGGAGTCGATCCTCAGTGCGCTGCGTTCTCCTGGTTCTCCTCCGATTGACTACCTTATGAAATCCTGGATGAATGAGATATCAGAATACGCTGATGCTTTTGTGCTGATACTCGATGATTTCCACCACATCAAAAATCAGGAAGTGCTGGACCATCTGGTTGATCTGATCGATCACCAACCACCTCAACTGCATCTCCTGATTGCCAGCCGGTCAGATCTGCCGATCTCCTTTTCCCGGATGCGAGGTCGGGGAGATATCGGCGAGATCGACATCTCTGAGATGCGTTTCACCATTGAAGAATCGGTTTCTTATCTGCAAGGCCAGCTGGGAGACCGGATCACAGGGCAGGATGCTCGTATCCTCAGCCAGCGGACCGAGGGGTGGATCGTCGGTCTTCATATGGCGGTGCTTTCAATGCGCTCCTGTGAAGATATTCCTGGCTATGTGGCCCAGTTCTCTGCCGCAGACCGCTATATCACCAACTATCTACTCGATGAGATCCTGCTGCGTCAGCCAGAAGAGGTGAAAAACTTTTTGCTGATGACCTCTATTCTGGATAAGTTCACTGCACCTCTATGCGACTATATCACGAACCAGTCGAACAGCCAGGAGATCATCGATATACTCGTGCAAAGCGGGATGTTCACCATTCCGTTGGATACTACCAATACCTGTCACCGTTATCACCACCTGTTTGCCGAACTGCTCCAAACCCGGCTGATGAATACTCCTCCTTTCTCAGTAGAGTCACTGCATCGCAAGGCTTCCGACTGGTATGCTGATCAGGGTCAACTGGAGGAGAGTATTTCACATGCTTTTGCTATTCAGGATTACCCGCTTGTAATGAGGCGGATCGAAAATTCTCTCGACCAAATCATGGCCGAAGGAAAATTTCGAAACTATCTCAACTGGGTGGATCTTATTCCATCGAAATTTTTGGATGAAAAGCCTCGAATAAAGATTGTGGAGATTTTCATGCTTTACGAGATGGGGCGTTTCGAAGGATGTAGAGAAAAAATTGCAGAAGTTGACGGTCTTCTTGGACCATTTCCTGAAGAGATTGACTCCTGTACCAGGGATGAATTAATTAACTTTGGCATTTTTGCATCAATTCGTACCATCATTTTTGCATCAAGTGATTTCAATATTGAAGAAACATTTAGATATGCTTCTATTACAAGAACTCTATTACCAGAAAGCTACAACTATTGGCTTGCCTTGGCCAATGGGGCTATACCATTTCTATACCGAGCATTAGGAAATTATGAAAAGTTCTTTGAATTTCATATTAAGAGACTCTCAGAGGTGTTGGATGCTGGGTTTTTATTTCTGGCCTTTATTAACTATTCTGTACTGACCAAGGCGTATCTGGAAACCGGAAAATTGAAGATTGCACTTATAACTTGTGAAAAAGCCATTGATCTTGATAGAAAGCATGAAACTAGTTTGCCCTTTGCTAAATATGCCTATATTTTGATGGGGCAATTGCTATACGATTCCGGCCAATTGGAGATTGCAGAATCTTATATAGAAAGAGGCCTGGAGCAAGTAATTCAGCATGGAGAAGCTTTTTCTATCATTGAAGGTTATTCAACTTTAATCCTGATTCAATTTGCTAATGAAGATCATGATCAGGTAATTGCTTTGATCAAGGAAATGAAACGTGTGATTCGCGAAATCCCTTCCAATCAGAATTCATTACAAATATTAAATATTTGGGAAGCCAAATTTAACCAGATGCTTGGAAATTGTGATCGGGCAAATTTGATACTGGAGAAGGTGTTGCTCGAGGATTTTGATGATCAGCTCATGTTTGAAATTGGGAGCTTTTCTTATGTAGGTATCTATCGGGTTTCACAAACCCCAATCAGAGTTTATCTGGATTTTCTTGAACTTACCAAAGCAAGGATCTGTCTCTGTCAAAGTGATAATACCTCTGGCGTTAAGATCATTGATAAGCTCTTGGATCGAATCGAAGTGGGAGGGAATAGCCGGTATAAAGTAGAAGCCCTCATCATAAAATCTCTGCTGCTGCTGCATATCAATGAAAAACAGCAGGCCGTGCTCACGTTTGAGGAAGCAATTGCGCTATCGTCAAAAGAGGGTAATATCCAGGTTTTTCTCAATGAAGGTATTGGAATTCATCCGTTGATTGATGCTGTGAGAGAAATTCCTACCGGAGATATTGATGAGAAGTTATTTGTTCTAACATTATGGGAAAATCTGCAAGGAAAATTAAGAGAGCAGCAGGTAAAGTTAGAAAATCATCTTGTGAAATTAACTCCCAGAGAGGTTGAGGTTTTAACCAGCCTATCCTCTGGAATTTCCTATTCGCAGGCTGCAGAGGAGTTATCTATCTCTCGGAATACATTAAAAACCCACACAAAACGGATTTATCAGAAACTCGGTGTCACCAGTTTGCTACAAGCCTTAAATCAGGCAAAACAATTAGGATTACTATAATCAATTTGTCACCCTGTGGGGCGATACGAAACCAGCAAAGAAAATCACCCTGGGGGGTGTTTGAAAATGGGTGTGGAGCAAATATACTTAGATAAATATTGAATATTTAAGGAAGACCGGTGAGAATCCGGCGCTGTCCCGCAGCTGTGAATGTCAATGCTATGCATTGACAAAGCCAGATACTTGTTAGGGCAAAGGCCTCGAGAGAAGGGTTCGCTGCATTTATGCAGCGATTATTGTTTAATGAGTCATTTAGAAAAGGAGTAAAAGAATGGGAGATCAAACCGAAAAGAAAAAACTCTCCCGAAGAGATTTTCTCAAAATGGGAGGGTTGGTGGGTGTTGCTACCCAGGTAATCGCCGTCCCAGCTTTAGGCTTCAAAGAAGCCGCGAGCAAGGAATCCCATACAGGTTGGGAATCGTTTCATGAGGAGAATACGCAATTCTTCAACCGTAAACCCTTTGAACTCAAAGGGGGGATCGATGAACTGTATGAGAAAAACTTTCCAACTACAGGTCCAAATTCCCGACCTAACCAGATGGTAGATATGCCGTTTGTTCGGCAGGATCGTGTAATGGGAGCTATTGCCCAAAACCCGGAATGGAAGCCAGAAGATGGAAGAGAGGCGTTGAATTTGGGCCCTGACCTGGATGCTTATTATGCCCACTATGAGGAAAGAGGGCAGAACCGCTTCACTGACGATATCACTGTCCCAACGGTGAATATCCCAGCCTGGGTGGCAAATCACGAAACCTATGATGACCATTTCGCTCTATCACTGGCTTATTTTGGGGCATGGAGTGAGCACGCCGGGTACCCGCCAGAGATCACTGAACCGCCAGATGTAACTGACTATCGATACTTCGAGCATGGCCATGCTGTTGATATCCGTGAGGTTAACAAAGCACGAGATGAACGTGGCATGCGGCTGAAATTTAAAAGCCCCGAACACGCAGCTGAACTGATCAAAAAAGCTGCTCACCTGTATGGTGCTTCTGTTGTCGGTATCACTACTATGGATCCAAAATTCGCCTATTCCTCGATTCGGGGGATGGGTCCGTCAAAGGATGCTGCTCCAGTTGAAGATGCTTCAGATGAAGATGCTGCAGCGGCAGCTGCCGCTGCCGCTGGTGGAGGCGCAGCTCCGGAAGGTGGCATGCCCCAGATGGGTGATGATCCCGTTCCGGAACACTGGAAATTTGTTGTTGTTCTTGGTGTTCCGCACGAATGGGAACAATTCGTTTCAAATCCCCAATATGGCGATAGCCTTGATGCGTACAATCGCGCGCGGATGGCTGGTTGGCGTTTGGCTAACTTTGTGAAGAGATTAGGGTATGCTTCTCGCTGGCACTGCCCCCCAATGAGTTACGACATGGTTGTGACACCTTTTGCTGTGCAGGCAGGTATAGGAGAATGGGGACGTTGTGCATGTGTCATTTCCCCTGAACTAGGTGGCAATGTCCGCTTCTCAGTCGTCACCACCGAACTTGAAATGGCGATCGATCAGCCAATCGATATCGGTGTTACGGATTTTTGCAAAGATTGTAAGATCTGTGCTGAAGTCTGTCCATCAGCTTCAATCAGTTTTGCAGATAATACAGAGGGAATTAATTCTCGAGGTATTGAACACTGGGATATCAACAACTCAACTTGCTACGGATATTGGATGGAATCGATGGGGCCGATTGGCTGCCGTCTGTGCATCGCCGCCTGCCCCTACAGCCGCAAGGACAACTGGGTGCATGGCGTGGCGCGTGTGCTTGATCCAATCGACCCGACAGGTCTCTTCAACGACTCGTTGATTTGGATGCAGAAGACGCTATTTGATGCTCCAGAAGCATCCGAATACAAGCGTCCTCCAGATGGCTGCTTTGCCAGCTATAGACCCGCTCCGGATTGGTTAAACGTCGAAAACTGGTTCACTATCACCCCGCCAGATCCACACGATCTGTGCAATTAGCAGGAGGTACCCATGTTTTTTGGTGTATTTGATTTTACATTTGTAGTTTGGCTGATCGTCGGCGCTGTTTCCGTGCTGGTGGTGATGGGAGCCATAGAATGGTTCAAAGATGCAGGGATCACCATGTCCTGGTGGAAATGGCTGGTCAGTGTTGTCTGGTATATCATTTTTTTGATGGGTATGGCTGCCCCTTTCACCCTGATGGGCGAAGGTGAGGCTGCTGCAGGCTGGAAGATGTTGCTATTCACCCTGCCTGTGCTCATCATTACAGGTTTTGCTGTCTATCGAATCCTCAAGATCGGAACTGAGAAGAAAAAGGCGTAAAAACCTACTTTTAATAAATGGAAGGGCGCTGTTTGTGCGCCCTTCCTAAAAATGATGGAGTTATTATTGGTATGAAAGTTGATAAGAAAGATCTTGTAGAGCAAGCTCTCACACAGTTTGCTAACGGAGAGGTAAAAGCTTCTTTGGAATCTCTTGATCAGGCCATCAGCATGGCGGATGAACAGAACGATCTGCTACGAAAAGCCAGAGCTATGGGAAAGAAGGGTGTTGTGTTGCTAGAAACCGAGCAACTGGAAGCTGCCCACCGCTGTCTGGAAGAAGTGCTGGCACTCTCTGAACAATTGGATAATCGTGAATTAAAAAGTGATGCCCTGAGCAATCTTGGCCTGACCTTAACAGCCATGAGCGATCCAGGACATGGTCTACTCAGGCAGCAAGAAGCCACCATTATTGCCCGCGAAACCGAAAATCCCCGCCAGATCATGGCGCATCTCGGTCTGCTGGGCCATGCTTACATCGAGCTGGCAAATTTTGAGGAAGCCGGGAAGGCTTACATCGAAGCCATGCAGATTGCCAGGGAAATTGAAGACACTGACACCCAACGCGGATTTCTCAACAATCTGGGAGTGATTTTCGCCTACCTGGACCAGCACGAAAACGCTGTCAAAGCATTTTTGGAGCTTTCTGATATGGCGGCCCAAAGTGGTGATTATGTCCTAGCACTGAATGCAGAGAAAAATTTGGTCAAACATGCAATTGCGATGGGAGAAATTGAAGCGGTCATCACCCATTCCCGCCAGGGGCTGGACCTGATTGACACTCATTTTAAAAGTGCATCTGAACGCGAAGCTTTCGAAGAAATGCTCCTTGTGGGGCTAATGAGCAACAGCAATTACCCGCAAGCAAAACAAGAACTGAAAATCATCATCAAAACGGCTGAAGAAGCAGGAGACGAGCAAAAATTGCTCAAGGTTGTTGGACAGTTAGCTGATGCACACTACGCTCTTGGAGATCTGGAAGCCGCCGAAAGAGAATATCAGCGAGCACTCGGACTATCCAAGCGGCTGCAAGATAAACCAGTTGAAGCTCGTATATTGGGTAGATTGGCAGCACTCGCTGCAGATGAAGAAGATTTGGAAAAATCCAATCATTATTTAATGGATGGACTAAAGCTAAGTGCGAACCTGAACGAACCGGAATTAATTGGTGAGCAGTACTACTTGCTGGCACTGAATAACCAGGAATTAGGTGACCTGGAAAAGGCAATAGAACATGCCCGTAAATCAGTGGAAGCGTATATGGCAACAGGTCTCGAAAATCCCGGAATACAGGCAAGAATGTTGCTGGAAAGCTTGCAGCCCTAGAAATTATATCCAGAACAAATTGCCATTATTTGGTCATTAGTCCTTCCTGGTTTATCCCCGGCGTGGTCTAACATCCTACTCAGCACTAAAAACCGAACATTTCGGGAAAAATGTCACCCTGAAGGGCGATAAAAAGAATCCGAAGAAAATCACCCTGGGGGGTGTTTTCGATTTGGGGTTGTACTAGTATCCTAGAGAAAAGTCTTATTTTTGAGGAAGTCCGGTGGTCATTTTCTGAATGAGAGTCCGGCGCTGTCCCGCAACTGTGATCCGAATTGATTCGGTGAGCCAGATACTCAACCTTGTGGTTTCTCGCGAGAGGAATGCCGACATTAGTCGGCATTTTTTAATTAAAAGGAGATGATTATGGAAAAGAAGGGACCAAGAAAAACATTTCACCATTCGACTGTGAGCCGCAAGGACTTCATGAAAATGATGGGCCTGGGTTCGGCCGGCTTAGGGGCCGCGGCGATGGGTCTCATGCCTGAAATGAACTTCGCAGACCTGGATGATATGAAGAGCTCAAAATATTCCGATCGCAATCTTCCCTTCTGGGTGAAAGAAGTTGACGAACCCACAGTGGAAATTGATTGGGATATGATGGAAATATTTCCTGGAATGCAAAACACCATGTTTAACCCTATGGTATTTGGTCTGGAGGATGCGCAGGCGAGCAATAAAAAATATATGGCCAAAGTTCTCGGCGATATCAATAATAAAACTCCCGGCTATTCGATTCAAGATCATGCCCTGAATGCAGCTTCTTGTTATGGTTGGCAGGATGGAATATTTCAAGCTCCATGGACAGGCCCTTTACATCCTCCAGCAGATTTAACCGGATTTGAACACCCCTCGGCTTATGCTACCCCGGAAGAAATGGGTGTACCTAAGTATGAAGGAACCCCGGAAGAGAATTCCAAAATGCTGCGGGTTGCTGGCCGAGTCATGGGTGCAGCCGATATGGGGTTTGTAAAACTGGATGAACGCACAAAGAAGCTCCTCTATGGCAATATTGTATTTAAGGATGTTGAAGAAGGTTATTCGGATCCAGAAAAACATATCAATGTTTTGCCGAATAAGGATCTATGGGTGATTTGCTCTGTCATTCCACAATCACTGACCATGGGGCAATATACAGACAAGATGAGCTGGGCTGGCGCCAATGCCTTTGCCTATTCCCGGGCCAATATCTATGCAAGCAGGATCAAAATGTTCCTGCAAGGATTGGGGTACCAACAGTATGGGTCAAACACCGCAGATGTTGGACGCGCGGTTGGCTTTGGTGTCATGGCTGGTCTGGCTGAATATTGTCGCGCCACTATCATGGTCAGCCCGATGTTCGGCACAAGCTTTAGGACAGTCATGCTGACAGTCACAGATCTTCCTCTTGCGGTGACAAAACCGATTGATGCAGGCATCATGAAATTCTGCAGAGTCTGCAAAAAATGTGCTGAAGAATGTCCATCTGGTGCGATCAATATGGATACAGAACCTTCATGGCCGGATTGGGAACCGGGTGAAAAACCTCACTTTGCTCGAGGGATCAAAGGATGGTTCCTGGATCCCAAGAAGTGCCTTTCCAACATGTTCAGCGGGGAACCAGATTGCAGCAGATGCCAGGTTGTCTGTCCCTTCAATAAATATGACAGTGCAGTAATGCATGATCTTATTAAACTGTCTATTAGCGCTGCGCCGGCACTAGACGGCGCGATCCGAAAACTGGATGATGCGTTCGGGTATGGTAAACAAAAAGGTGATCATCTTTGGGATAAAGATCCCTGGGATGTTCCGCTATTCGGCTTAGATTCTTCACGGTCATAGGGAAGGTGTAAAATGAGATTAATTAGTTGGACTTGGTTCTGGTATATGTTAATCGGATTCCTGCTCGGTGGGGGAGTGGTTTATCTGTGGAGTTATTTGAAGGACAAAGCGGAAAAATTGGTTTGGTATGAATGGGTTTTGTTTATCCTGGCTGGTCTTACTTTTGTGATGCTTGGACAAACATTTATTGCATCCTTAAAGGAAGGAGAAATTCAGGCAGCATGGATGTCTGTGGTGTTCTTAGGAGTACCAATTATTATCATGATGGTTGGCTCAATGAGATCTCTTCTTTCACGCACATCGAAAGGGTAAAGCTCTCCTTTTTTCTTTATCATGCGCCAGGGGTGAAAGCCCCTGGCACATGGCTTAAAACAAACGTAATAATATGCCAATTTACGGATACATCTGTCAGGATTGCCACCAGAAATTTGAAGTTATTCGTCCGTTCTCGAAGGCGGAAGATTCTCCCCCGCCCTGTGAATTCTGCGGCAGTACGCATGCCGATCGCGAGCTGAACACTGTTAACGTCGTTTTTGGTGCTGGTTTTCAACCCAGGAGTACAGCAGGGGGCGGCTGCAGTTCCTGTTCGTCGGCAGGTTCCAATGCCTGTAACACCTGTGATGGATGACGATAATAATATCTAGTCTGCAGTAGCCGCGCAAGCCGAAGAATTCTTTGTGTAGGATACAACTCTTACCGCAGAACTGGATGATAAAAGAAATAGAATCGGTTTATTGAGAAATTTTGGGATTATTAAGAAACTTACTGGTGTATAAGAGGAAACGGTGGAGATTTTCGGGACTGTTTTGGAAGGATTACAGACAATCGATAGGGGTCCAGAGGTTCATGCTCAGGGGATTCACTATCTCACCCATGTCTACGAAACAATTAATTACTCCGGAAACATCATCAAATTTGACCACCAGTCATTGATGATGTAACAGGAGAACAACGCAGAATAAGCGGAAAAAGTAAAAACACTTCTTTCCTTATTATTTCTAGCGTTAGTCAAAAAGTATTAAATTTGATGAGGTTTTATAAGTAATGACGGAAATGATGAAAAAATTATCCACTGTTGAGAGAAGACAGCGCATTGAACGTATTCTTGGCATACTGGCAATTGTGACTCTAATTATTGCCTGGATCATCGGGGCATTTGGGTCAAGATCAAATATCATGCCGGCAATTAACAAAGCAATACCTGAAGCTGATCACTTTAGTCATTATCAGAACCATGGTAGCGAAATTTATTTCGCCTGGGCAGATTCTGGCGAAGAAGTGCTCCTGGGATATGTTGCTCTGGGAGAAGGGAATGGGTATGGCGGCCCAATGCAAATGGCTGTAGCAATATCACCCGAAGGGGAAGTGCTCACTGCTGAAATTATTAGCCATAAAGATTCACCTTCATGGATGAGTCGCGTTCTGGAGTCCAGCCTCATCGCAGATCTGGCAGGAAAATCATATTCAGATTCTTACGAGATCGGTAATGATATTGACGGGGTAACGAGCGCGACCTATACATCCAGAGGGATTGCTGCTGCTGCACAGGATGCAGCCCGCAAGATCGCTCTAGAGGAAGGCTGGCCAATAACAGCAAAGCCGAATCCCAAAATTGTATTTGGTATCCCAGAGATTTCTCTACTGGTACTCTATGCCGTTGGGTATTTTGGGCAAAAATCCGGTTTCAAATATAAGAAGCAGGCTCGTTGGGTATCCATGATCGTCGGTATGGTTGTATTAGGGTTCATGTACAACAGCCCATTGACTTTGTCCTACATCAATAAATTATTGCTGGGATTTTGGCCGCAATGGCAAACCCACCTTCACTGGTACATTTTAATTGGAGGGATATTATTTGTCTTTACAGTTGATAACAAAAACCCTTACTGTGAATGGTTCTGCCCCTTCGGAGCTGCCCAGGAGTGTTTGGGCGCAATTGGCGGAGCAAAAACCCGTTCTCCTGGTAAGTACCGTACTTTCTTGAAGTGGCTTCAGCGCGGATTAGCATGGAGTGCCATTTTCTTTGCCCTGCTGTTCCGCAACCCGGGTTTGACGAGCTATGAGGTTTTTGGAACGCTATTTGATTTTGTTGGTTCAAATTTCCAATTTGGACTCCTGGGTTTAATTTTAATTGCATCGCTATTCATCCGCCGTCCGTGGTGCACATATTTATGTCCCCTTCGCCCGGTGGAAGGATTTATTAGAATGATTAGAAAATGGATTATAGGATTATGGCCGAAAAGAAAAAAAACCGCTTAAAAGAGATGATGCCGAACATCATCCTGATATTAGTGATAATCTGCTCAGTACTGATAATCATGGAAGTTTCATCTCCTATATCTGCGGAATTGGAAACATTTAATGAGCAAGAAGTAATTCAATCAACAATTGTGCCCCCGAGTGGGCCAAGTCCCACCTATCCGCCGGATATTACACCAGCGTCTGGCTATTAGATGGGATCTTAAGAGGGTTGAAATGAGATGAAAAATAACATAATTTCAAGACGAAATTTTATCAAGATCAGTGCTGTTGCTGGGAGTATGTTGGTTGGCGGCAAGCTGCTATTTGATCTAGCTAAAGATGAGTTCTTCACTGTGAAGGAATCCCGCTTGCTGATGGGCACAATCATCAATTTGGCGGTGGTAGCTGAGAGTAAATCTGCCGGTGAAGCAGCGGTTGAAGCCACTTTTACCGAGTTGGAACGCCAGGTGGGCATTTTCACTCACCGCACGACAGAAAGTCCGTTGGCAGTTCTGAACAGAACCGGCAAGTTGGCCAATCCACCACTGGAACTGGTAGAGGTGCTGTACCAGGCGATGGCGATCAGCGAGATGACAAAGGGTGCATTCGATGTCACCATCAAACCGCTGCTGGACCTGTACCAGCAATCTCAACCCGAATTGCCCGGCCCAGATGTAGTTGAATCAGCGCTCAACCTGGTGGATTACACTCAAGTGTCTTTCTCCAGCGAACAGATTTCATTCAGGCAACCTGGCATGGCCATCACCCTGGATGGAATCGCCAAAGGCTATATCGTGGATGCGGGCACAGATGTGCTAACAAAAATGGGCTTCAAGAATGTGTATGTGGAAGCTGGTGGAGATCTGATGGCTTCTGGTAAGAAAGAGGGTAAGACACCCTGGAGGATTGGAATCCGGTCTCCTCGCGAAAATGTACCCGGTTTATTGGCCAATGTATCAATTGAGAACCAAGGCGTAGCCACTTCAGGTGATTATTTTCAAGCCTTCTCGTCTGATTTTTCCAATCACCATATTATCGATCCGCATACTGGATACTCTTCCCCTGAATTGGCGAGTGTATCGATTATCGCTCCAACGGTTGCAGCTGCTGATAGTTTAGCTACTGCTGTCATGGTGATGGGAAAAGAAGGTCTGGAACTTGTTGAGGAACTCCCACTTTGTGAAGCATATATTGTTACCAAAGGTGGTCTTGTTTTTAATACAGCCGGGTTTAATCTAGGTTAAAGGAGATATCAATGCCATTTAGATTAGGATCCACTGAGTTAATCATCATATTGGTGATCGTCTTATTGCTCTTTGGTGTAGGCCGGATCGGAAAGATAGCTGGAGAGTTAGGAAGTGGGATCAAAGCTTTTAAAGAAGGGATCTCTTCAGATAAAGATGGAGAGGACAAAGAATGAGTATAAAAGCCTAATTATCTCGAATATTTTATTACCTATAATAGAATTGATCTTAACAAAATTACTTTGAAAATTAGGGTTGTGATAAGAATTCTTCTCTCGAGTACGAATACCATTATTTTAATTAAAAACCTCATGAACTTATTCAGTTTAGCATGAGGTTTTTTATAAATTGAGTCGCCGATCCAGTGATTATAGGTGCAGTTGAGGTGCTATTAAATTGAGATGGATGATATCCAGGTCAATAATACCTGGATTTTTTGTTTTAAGATCAAATTTCGCCCTCAGAAGGTGAGAAAAACCTCAATTAAATAAGCCGGCGTCTGAATAAAGATCAGGTGGTTTTCTAACTGGAATCTATTTTGTCGAAGAATTATCTCTCCCATGTTGTAGATAGTCAGTGATTGGTAAGAACCCCGAGATAATCCAAAAAACAGCGAAGGGTAAAATCGGAACGGCATATCGCTGCCAGGGGATGAGATACAAAATAATTAAAAATAAACATATTGTTGCGAGGAGAATGACAATTAATGAGTTCTTCTTGGTGTTAGAGAATTTACTGAAATTCCTGAAATGATACACTATACCAAACAACGAGATGGTAAACAGGATCGATCCGACAATCAAGTTTCTTCCCCATGAGATAACCGGATTGCTGAAATATCTTCCTTTTTGGATCTCAATGTCCTCAATATAGTTTCCCACTTCCTCAGTTTGTGGCTCTGAAATGTAGATATTGTAAACTCCCGCTAGAAATTGCCTGGGTATGGATCTGATGCTAATGTCTGAGTCTCCCAGATGATCCTCTTTTTGCTTCTCGGATAATACTGCGCGTTCTTGAATGCTGATGTTAATGGCTCCTAAAGGGTTTTTCCAGAAGAATGGATTTAATAATGTTGTGAATAGAATAAAAATCACGAGTAACCTAGAGATCTGGAGCACGATCGTCTTAATGTAGTCTTTTGTTTTGGGTACCAGGCATGCTGAGAGAATTCCAACTGGCAATAACACCAGAGCAGTTTGTTTTGCGTTAAAGGCAATTGCAAGCGCTAATCCGATCAACCAGGCATTCTTATTATCCCGGGTGGATGCCCAGAGAAAAAAGGTCGTGCCAAATAACAGCCCAGATTCGGCCATCGCCCTGCGTGTATGCAGCAGCAGAAGGGGGTGTAATCCGAATAGCAAAATAGATAACAAGACCAAATGACTTGGCAGGAGTCGCCTCATACTAAAATAGAAAAGTAATAAACTTAATGTAAAAAGGAAAGATACTGAGATCCTTGAGATCAATAATTGGTCTGAATCCGGTAGAGATCCAGAGTTTACATTTTCCTCCCAACTTTCCGACCAATTCCAATCAGACTCTAGATCAGGAATGTCAAACAACAATCTGCCCGCACCGATCAAGTATCTGGTTAGCGGAGCGTCTATGGCACGATATCTGCTTTCCGTGCTGAGGGTTTGGTTTGGATGATAGGCAAGAGAGATTGGATCCGTAAACAATATCTTCAGATCTTTGCTCATGAAGATCTGAGTACTCTCATCTGGATGAAAGGGAACTGAAGGAAGACCCCAAAAGTAAAAGGCAGACATCAAGATAATTACCATGGGAATATACCATTCTATTTTCCGGTTCTTTTCCATTTATATTTTCCTAAATAGTTTTCAGAGTTTGCGACCACCATGTACAAGAAGTCATTATCGCTTTGGCGAAAGAGTTTTGGCCTTATTCACAAATTCTGAAGAACAAATATGGATCAAAATGCTAATATTGATTATTATATAATGATTCCTGAATAATCAATGGAAAAATACTATGAGTGAAATAAACTTAGATGAATTGACTGTTAAATATTTCAACTTTCTTGTTGAGGACTTTAATTTTGCCAGGGAGAACAACAAGTATATATCAGATAATGTTGTAATTGAAATTAGATATGGAAGATTTCAGCCCTTTGTTACAATAATGAAAATCAATGAACCCGATTTTACAAAACTAGGGATGAATTGGTTTTTCTATTATTATAAAGAAAATTTTGATGTTAGCTCTATACAGGCGAGTGATCTGGAAATCGCGACACAATTTATTTTCTACCCTCTTTAAAAAACACGCTGAAATTATTGTTAATAATATCCCCACCTAGTGGCTGCCTGTACAAAAATACCGGCTGGAAACCACGGAAAAGGATTTTGGAAAAAAGCTTGAGATGTTTAAGGAACTTTATGATTATGTAGATGAGAAAACCAATAGTGAGCCTTGAACAGTGCTTGATCGTTATCCTGATACGCTAATAAATATATCTCCTGACTAAGAAAAACTTAATGATTGATGATAATGATGTTCTTCAACACTTGAGCCCAGTGTGGCAGAAGAAAGCTAATTACGTGATCCATGCCCGATTAGAATAAGGTTTACCCAAGAAATGGGAGCAGCTCTGGGTAAATAAATTAGAGGACAGTTATTGTCAAATATGTTGGATACTCTTTGCAGTCTATGACCTGGCTTTAGGCGACCTGGTAGAGATCAATTCTGATAATAATTTGACAAAAGTGCATAAACATTCGGGGAATTGGACCATCCGGGTTTGGTTTGGGGATGTTAAAGAAGAGGATCGAGAATATGAAAAAGATCTTGTTATTGAAAAGGTAAGAAATAAATTAGAATGTCTGGTCGAGTGGCATTCAGCTGATATGTTAGCAATCAACGCCGAATCAGATCAGGCCGCAAAAGTTATTTTTATTAACGGGATCGTCGTCCATGGAATCGGATGAATAAAATCTACTTCCCCCTGTAATTGAACGATTTATATTATTATGAAAGTTATACTTCAACCTCACGTTTTTTCATCATCCTGTAAGCCAACCGGCCGCCCAGGAAAATACCACCCAGATCAAAAAACAGATCCAGCCAGCTGAATGCCCGGTAGATCAAAAATAGTTGGGAAAGTTCTTCCAGGGTAACAACCAGGGTTACCAATAGACTGCCAAGAAAGAAGTTCAGCGAGAGAATTTGGATTCTTTTGGACTTGAACAGTACGTTAACCAATAATGTAAGCATTCCCATTAGGAAAAAATGCCCGACCTTATCAAGGCCGGGAACGTTGAAGACTAAAGGAAAATATACAGGTCCAAGGCCTAGATTGGCGAAGACCACGATCACGACCAGGCTCATGATGAATAACCCGGTCAGCCACTTAATTATTCTCATTAAGCACTTGCATAATAGACTCGAAGCTGATCGGACCATCCCGGAGTATTTTCAGGTCTTCTCCGCTGCAGTCCAAAACTGTGGAGGCCTGATCGCCTGGAACAGGCCCTCCGTCCAGGATCAAATCGATCTTTCCCGCCAGCTGCTGCAGGACTTCATCGGCTGTTAGGGCGCTGGCTTCACCGGATAAATTGGCAGAGGTAGCTGCTAAAGGTCCGCTTTTCCGGATCAAGTCCCGAACCTGATCATGGTCGGGCAGGCGCAGACCGATAGTAGCAGAGGGGGAGAGGTTGTCAGGCAGATTGGGTAACGAAGGTAAAACGAGGGTCAAAGCCCCGGGCCAGAACCTATCAATGATAAGTTTGATATTAGGTGGTAATGGTGGCGTGATCTGGTCCAGATCACCCAAATCCCCAACCAAAATCGGGATGGCTTTAAAATCGGATCGTCCCTTTACGTTGTATATTTTCTCAATGGCATTTTTATTAAATGCAGAGACGCCTATGCCGTAAACCGTATCTGTAGGGAATGCAACCACACCGCCACCTTTTATAACAGCAGCAGCCTGGTTGAACACATCTGGATAGTGCAGGGAGAGGATCTCTGTTTTATTATTCATTTATTTGAATGGTCAAATAGCGGTCTTGACCTGCTAGATCCTGAGTGAGTTGGATAGTTATACCCGGCCAGACTTCCTTGGCAAGTGTGAGTGCGGAGGCTCCGCAATCCTCATCCAGCTCCAGAAAGATCGCACCGCCGGGATTAATGTGGTGCCCTGCTTTTTTCAGGACTTCCTTTATATAGCGTAATCCATCTTGTCCACCATCCAATGCCAATGTCGGTTCGGATTGAAAGACCGCTAGCGATTTGAGCTTGCCTGAGGGTATATAGGGTAAGTTGGCAACCAGCAGATCTATCGGCCTTGTGATTCCCGTAAAAAGGTCCCGCTCCAGAAACTGGATCTGAGGAAGGACTTCATGTTTGCTGGCATTTTCTTTGGCTACTTGAAGTGCAGGTAAAGATATATCGGTTGCGATGATCTGTAGGTCAGGAATAGATTTCGCAAGGGAGACAGCAATGCATCCAGACCCGGTGCCAATCTCCAGACAGGATCTCTTCCCGGGATTTGCCCGCAGCCAATCCAGAGCTAACTCGATCAGGCCTTCAGTTTCCGGGCGGGGGATCAATACATCAGAAGTGACATTAAAACATAGGTTAAAAAATTCCCATTCACCGAGCACATAGGGTAGGGGGATGCCATTCTGGAGCTGTTTAATTGCGGAGGTTATACTTTGTTTTTGAGCAGCTGATAATTCAGGAGAAGGGTGAGCAATGAGCGCGGTTTTAGACTTTCCGCTAATATGGCCTAATAGAACCAATGAGTCCAGGTAAGGCGATTCGCTGTAAGATTTTAGCTGTTCCTGAATTTGCTTCAGCATTGTTTTTGAGGATTCTATTCTTCTTCTTCGAATCCTGCTTCGGCGAGGCGTTTAGCTTCATCCTCTATGGCCAGTTCATCAATAAAGGGGTCAATTTCGCCATCCAGAACAGCGGCCAATTGGTGGACAGAAAAGTTTATTCGGTGATCCGTGATCCGGGATTGGGGGTAATTATAGGTCCGAATTTTCTCCGAACGGTCTCCGGAGCCAACCTGAGATTTACGATCAGCGTCCTGTTCTTGCTGGCGTTTTTCCTCTTCAATTTCAAATAATCGTGCTTTGAGAATGCTTAGCGCTCGCGCCCGGTTTTGTCCCTGTGAGCGTTCATCCTGGCATTGAACGACAATGCCGGTGGGTTTATGTGTCAATCGGATAGCCGTCGAGTTTTTCTGGACACTCTGACCTCCGGGACCGCCTGCTTTGTAAACATCCATTTGAATGTCGCTCGGTGGGATATTGATTTCATCCACATCATCAACTTCAGCCAGCACAGCCACTGTGGCTGTAGAGGTATGAATGCGCCCCTGGGACTCGGTTTCAGGTACACGCTGGACTCTGTGAACGCCGGATTCATATTTAAGTTTGGAGAATACATTTTTGCCCTTGATCAAAGCGGTTACTTCTTTTAAACCGCCCACACCGCTTTCATTGAGGGACATAAGTTCAGTTTTCCATTTCTGCCGCTCAGCATAGCGGCTATACATACGATAGAGGTCACTTGCAAATAACCCTGCCTCATCCCCGCCAGCACCAGCTCGAATCTCGAGAATGACATTACGTCCATCGCGAGAATCGCGGGGAACCAGCATTAGTTTCAGTTTCCCTTCAAGCTCGAAGATCTCTTCAGTGAGGCTTCCAATTTCCATCTCAGCAAGTTCTTTCATTTCCTGGTCGCCAGTTTCAGCCAGTAATTTTGCCCCTTCCAATTGTTCCAGATCTTTTTTATATCGTTCAATGGATTCAATAAAGGGATCCAATTCGGCTTTTTCCTTGCCGAGGTCGGCGGCCAGTTTATAATCATCACCCACTGTCAATAATTTCTGATTGACTTCATCGTAGCGGTTTTCAATTCCGGCTAATTTCTCTAATAACATTTTCATGAGGTCTTCACTTTAAATCTATTCTGGCGATTGCGGAGGAAATTATACCACTTCGACTCGGTGAGCTTCGAGGATAGGGAGTGTTCTTAAATCCGGTTTAGAATATATGTTTAATGTCTAAAATTTTTTAGATATCCAATTCAAAATATAAGAAAACTAATTTGTCCAGTGGCTCTACTTGCTTATAACCTTAAGCCTTAAACTCGATATCTTAAACAGCTGCTGATAAAGGAAACAAATAGAAATCAGTAAAGAGAATTCCTCGCTGAATCTTGCACACATTATCTGTTAATGCTATAATTCAGTCGTTCAAACCCCTCATTAAGGTCAAATTGAACCAAGTTTACCCCCATTCCCGCTTTTGCGATCATAAGTTGGTGTATTACGTTGGAGACACTTCCAACTAAATTCTAATTGTATTATCTACATATTAAGGTTACCCCTATAGAGAGAAAATATGGAAACAAAAGAGCTCTTAGCCAAACCTTTGGCTGAATTACGGCAGATTGCCGAGGAATTGAATGTTGACCGGGCCAAATGGCTCAAAAAAGAAGTACTGCTTTTGGAAATTAAGCGGGCTGATGCGGAACTAAATGGTCGTGAGGTCCGGGGAGGTATCCTGGAAATCATGAGTGAAGGAATAGGTTTCTTGCGGTCTGCCAACTATATGTCCGGCCCGGATGATATTTACGTTTCCCAATCCCAGATCAGACGTTTTGATCTGCGCAGCGGAGACTTGGTGATCGGCGATGTCCGCCCCCCCAGGAACACGGAAAGGCATTACGGCTTATTGAAAGCTGAAAGCGTTAACGGACTGGATCCCAATGAAGCCAAAAGACGCCCAGATTTTCACTCCCTGGTACCAATATTCCCGAATGAACGTTTTGACCTGGAAACTTCCCCACATATTA
>CAZOUN010000038.1:0-24289 GCA_964582965.1 uncultured Anaerolineales bacterium
TCCAGAAAGGAGATTATTGAATGGCCGTTACCGGATGGATAGTAGTGGATGATAATTATTGCAAGGGTTGTGGCCTTTGCATCGAAGCCTGCCCCCAGGATGTCCTGGAATTTGACAAGAGCCGGCTCACCCCCAAAGGATATCATCCAGCAAAAATGATTGAAGAAACCTGTACTGGTTGTGGGATCTGCGCAGTAGTTTGCCCTGATGCCGCTATCACCGTATACAGAGAAAAACCCGAGAGGAAACCCAGGAGGTAAGCCCCGTGGCAAAAGAATTATTGAAAGGAAATCATGCTTTTGCAGAAGCTGCCGTTCGAGCAGGTGTGGAAGCCTTTTACGGGTATCCGATCACACCATCAACTGAATTTCTGGAATATATGGCCAAACGTCTGCCAGAACTTGGCAGAGCTTTTGTGCAAGCGGAAAGTGAAGTTTCTGCGATAAATATGGTATACGGTGCAGCTTGCACTGGAAAACGGGTGATGACGGCATCATCCAGCCCGGGTGTAAGTCTGATGATGGAAGGAATTTCTTATATCGCTGGAACTGAAGTCCCAGCTGTCGTCGTTAATGTAATGCGAGGCGGACCAGGATTGGGCAATATTGCGCCATCCCAGGGAGACTATTATCAAATGGTCAAAGGCGGCGGCCATGGTGATTATTTCCCGATCGTGCTCGCGCCCGCCAGCGTCCAGGAAGCGGTTGATTATATCAGTGTGGCGTTTGATCTGGCAGAAAAATACCGTTCCATTGTACATGTAATTGTTGATGGCAATATGGGCCAAATGATGGAACCTGCAGAACTTCCCCCAATGAAGGAAATCCCTGAGAAAGTTCCAGATTGGGCAGTCAGCGGCGCAAAAGGAAGAGACCCAAATATTCTCACTTCAATCTATATTGATCCAAAAGATGAAGAGGTCACTAACCTGCGTTTGTTAAAACGCTGGAAAGAGATCGAGAAAAATGAAGTAATCTATGATGAATATGAGATAGAAGATGCAGAAATATTGATCATCGGTTTTGGAACCGCCGGCCGGGTGGCATCTTCCGCAATACGTGAAGCCCGGGAAGAAGGCATCAAAGCAGGGTTATTAAGACCAATCACCCTGGCGCCATTCCCTCAGAAACGATTGATCGAACTCACCAAACAAGTGAAACGAATTTTAGTGGTTGAAATGAATTCCGGGATGATGCTGGACGATGTCATGAAGATTGTCCAAGGAAAAGTGCCGATCGAGTTTTACGGCAGAATGGGCGGTGTGACTCCCCTGCCCGATGAAATCCTGGATGAGATCCGGCGTGTGGCTGCCAATGAAGATCCTGGCGCCGATGATCCCCGTGATGAATGGATCGTACGCATGGACAAAATGCTCGCAGGAGAAAAATAATGGTTGCAAAAACAGAGATAATTTATCAGCGCCCAGAATCATTTACTGATGTTACCACTGGTTATTGTCCAGGATGTACACATGGTACTGCTCATCGCTTGGTCGCCGAAGTAATAGATGAAATGGGTATACGTGAAAAAACAATCGGTGTAGCTCCCGTGGGTTGTTCAGTATTCGCTTATCGGTATTTCAAAATGGATTTCGTGGAAGCCGCTCACGGTCGAGCCCCGGCGATGGCAACAGGCATCAAACGAGTACTTCCTGAGAATACGGTTTTCTCTTACCAGGGGGATGGTGACCTGGCCTCTATCGGTATGGCCGAGATCATGCATGCTGCTGCTAGAGGGGAAAACATTACAGTTATTTTCATTAATAATGCCATCTACGGAATGACAGGTGGTCAAATGGCCCCCACCACGCTTCCGGGAATGATAACCACCTCCTCACCCTTAGGCAGGGATGTGGAATTGGCCGGTTATCCCATCCGTATGGCAGAAATCCTCTCCAACATGGATGGAGCCAGTTACATTGTCCGTCGAAGTTTGCATAACGCAGCCAATATCAAGAAATCAAAAAAAGCCATTCGTCTGGCATTTGAAGCCCAGGAAAGAGGGTTGGGATTCTCTATGGTCGAGCTGCTATCTTCCTGCCCTACCAACTGGAAGATGAGCCCTCAGGATGCTCTTGATTTTGTAGCCGATGAAATGGTCCCAGTATTCCCACTGGGAGATTATAAAGTCTCTTCTGTTCTGGAATCACTGAAGGTATAAGGAGTAATAAGGCATGGAAGAAACCAGTATTATCATTTCTGGCTTTGGCGGCCAGGGAACGTTATTTGCCGGACAGGTTCTGGCCTATGCATCAATGGATAATGGATTGAATGTGACTTGGATCCCTTCCTATGGCCCGGAGATGCGGGGCGGCACAGCCCACTGCACGGTGATGGTCAGCGAGGAAGCTATCGGATCTCCCCTGGTGAGGAACCCTGATGTGGTTTTGGCTTTGAATTTACCGTCGGTGGATAAATATGAGTATCTGATCCCGGATAACGGAGTGCTGATCGCCAATTCATCTCTGTTCAATCGGGAGATTGAGCGCAAAGGCATTCAGTCCCTGATGATTCCCGCTAATGATATTGCCGAGGAACTTGGCATGGTGCGCCTCGCAAATATGATTATGGTGGGAGCCATGGTGGCTATGAAACCGATCCTGCCCCTGGATGCAGTCAAAAAAGCTCTCGAAGAGCATATCCCGGAGCGGCATAAAAAGACCCTACCCATAAATTTTGATGCCATGGATCGTGGGTTTGCGTTCGCGAAACAATAAATTAAGAAAGTAACGAATAAGCTCCCGGAGAATTTAGGGACTGAGTACTTCCAAAGTACTCAGTCCTTTTTTGTTAAACAACTAAGGATACGGTTTCCTTTAAGGAAGCCGTATCCTTAGTACTAAATTGACATTACTCTTTTGGTAAATTTTCGAAATAGCTTTTTACCTCTACATCATTGCTAAAAACCAAGTATATAACACCAACCACAAGTGAGATTAGATTCCCAAACAGAATACCGCAAATCTCAAATATCGCTAAGGCTTGGGAAGGTTCCTTCACTTTAGGGGGATCAGAAATGAGATTGATGCCATGGATAATTTCAACTACTCCAAGAGCCATGGGGAGTAATAATACTGGTGTACAAAGTAAACCTACAAAAAAAGTACCTAATACTACAGCAATAAATAACCCTCCTCCCCATATGACGTTGAGAATTCCGCTAATTAATATAAGAATAGATAAAGTTTGAATTTTTCCAGGTTTCGTTTCCATTTACTTCCTCCTCAGTTCAGTAGCCTTCGTAGGGTTAATACCCTCCGAGTCCACCCAACGCTAATCCACATGCCGAAAAAATAAACGCAACCACAAAAACTATAATAGATAGAATAATCGATGCTGGAATAGCCGCAAAGGCGACTTTGATCATTAAGAGTACCAATGAACCAAAAGAAATATCTATATCTGTGATCACTACGCGAGCAGGTCTATCTTGTTCATTCATTATTAATTCTCCTTGTAAAAAGTGGCATAATCGTGTCATTAAACAAAAATATTGATATAGAAAAATAAAACAAGTTGCTTCCCTATATCAATATTATAGTGAATTAATTCTTTATGCCTTACAGTTATCTAACTCGCTTTCGGAATCGGTTCAGCTTTAAGTGCCTCTCCCGGTGCGGCAACTTTGTATGCCTGTCCCATTAAATGGGAATTAAATAGGATTGCATAGGCAGTTGTTACTGCTACACCGATACCACAGGCAACTACACCAAGGGGAGCGATGATGTAAGAGAGAAGCATACCTAAAAACACCAATCCATAATTTCCCAGGTTATTTTTCACGATCCTGAAGATCTCACCGAGTTTGAACACGGATCCAAACTCTCCGCTGGCTGCGTAATTGCCCAGTGCTGCAGGTATAATCAGCGAAACGCCAAGTCCGTAAAAGAAATAAAGACAGCTCAGGCACGAGGTCATGATCACGATCAAGGGAGTTGCAAATTCTTCCCCGGTATTACCAAGCAGTGATCCAACACCCGCATTGCAGCTGCCAAGAACGGTGATCGGCAGGAAGTAAACAAATATCACCAGGGCAATTAATAGACCCTTGACGAAATATTGGCCAAACTCGCTCCAATCCGGCAGTGTTTCCGGATCTTCTTTGATTACCCGCCTGATCACTTCAAGTCCCCAACCGAGAACGGGGATGATCCCGATCACAGTGAGACATAACACACTGGCCACTGCCAATTTTTTCACCCAATCTTCATCTTCAAACACATAAGAAAATGCTAATCCGAAATCCATTTTTTTCTCTCCTTTCGTGCTAACAAAGAATAATAACAATCAACTTCTTGAATCATAACATGGAATAAATAATAGGACAAAATCCTTAATAGAAAAAGGGACTGAGTCTATAACAAAAGAAGGGATTGAGTCCATAAAATAAAAAGGGACTGAGTCCTTCCAATTGGACTCAGTCCCTTAAAAGTCCCCGGAGTTTGTTAAAACTCCAAGAGCTTATTTGATTTACTTATTTCCGGTGCTTAATCGCAGACTGGGCAGCAGCCAGGCGAGCGACAGGTACCCGGAAGGGGGAACAGCTGACGTAGTTCAGACCGATCTTGTAGCACCAATCGATCGATTCCGGATCCCCACCGTGTTCACCGCAAATACCGACTTCAAGATCTAACCGTGTCCCACGTCCTTTCTTGACAGTCATGTCCATCAAATGACCCACGCCGTGGGTATCGATGGTCTGGAAAGGATTCCTGGGCAGGATACCATCTTCGACATATTTCACCAGGAAGTTACGTTCGGCGTCATCACGGCTGTAACCAAAGGTAAATTGAGTCAAGTCGTTGGTTCCAAAGGAGAAGAATTCAGCCGTTTCAGCTATCTCGTCTGCAGTCAGGCCAGCGCGAGGGATTTCGATCATGGTGCCGAATTTGTATTCAAATTCAACACCTTTCTCTTCCATCACTGCTTTGGCAATTTCTTCCAGTTTAGGCTGGATGAAATGCAGTTCATTGATATGGCCTGTTAATGGGATCATCACTTCAGGATGAGGTTCAAAGCCGCGCAGCGTTACATCTGCAGCTGCTTCAAAGATCGCTCGTACCTGCATGCTGACGATTTCCGGCATAACAACACTCAACCGCACGCCACGCAGCCCCATCATCGGATTGCTTTCGTGCAAATTCTCAATACTGACCAATAAATCTTCCTTGTCCTGGTCAACCTTATTCTGGATCCTGTTGGCAATCACCTCTTCCAGAAGTTCGCGTTCATCAGGCATGAACTCATGCAACGGGGGATCGATCAAGCGAATGATCACAGGCAGACCGGTCATTGCTTCGAACAAGCCGTCGAAATCACTGCGCTGATAAGGAAGCAATATATCCAGAGCTTCCACACGGTCTTCCACTTTATCAGCCAAGATCATTTTCTGAACAACAGGCAGTCGTTCCGGCTCAAAGAACATGTGCTCAGTTCGGCACAAACCAATGCCCTGGGCGCCATAGGAACGAGCCCGGCGGGCATCTTCAGGGTAATCGGCATTGGCCCAGACCATCAAACCGCGGGTCGGCCAGCCTTTCGGTGCCGTACGAATATCCTTGGTAGCAGAAATCTCATCTGCCCAGGTCAACAGCTCCATCAACTCGGTCTGTTCTTCCAGGGTAGGAGCAATGGAAGGAATTTCGCCCAAGAAGACTTCACCAGTGGTGCCATCCACAGAAAGATAATCTCCTTCTTTGACTGTCACACCTGCGGCTACCAGGGTTCTTTCTTTCATGCTGATTTGAATGTCAGAGGCGCCTACCACACAGGGAATACCAAACTGGCGGGCAACAACAGCGGCATGGGAAGTAGCTCCACCCTCGCTGGTGAGGATGCCTTTGGAGGCAAGCATACCGTGCACATCATCTGGTTTGGTAAAGGGGCGGACCATGATAACATCCTGGCCTTCTTCTTTCGATTTCTTTTCCGCGGTATTTGCGTCAAAATAAATTCGTCCTACAGCTGCACCGGGGGAAGCGTTCACACCCGTGCCGATCATTTTCCCTTCCATGTCAGCTTTTTCTTTTTCAGCAGGATCGAACTGAGGATGCAGCAGAGTATCCACCTGGTCTGTATCTACCTTCAAAACAGCTTCCTCTTTGCTGATCAGTCCTTCTGCAACCATATCAACAGCGATCTGAACAGCCGCTTTAGCTGTTCGTTTTCCATCACGGGTTTGGAGCATCCACAGTTTGCCGCGTTCAATGGTGAACTCTACATCCTGCATTTCCCTATAATGGTTTTCTAATTTTATGGTGATTTCCTGGAACTCTTTAAAGGCAGCAGGCATGGTATCGTTCAACCCGTCAATATCTTCTGCATTGCGGATGCCGGCCACCACGTCTTCACCCTGAGCATTGAGCAGATATTCGCCCCATAGTTTATTCTCACCGGTGGAGGGGTTGCGGGTGAAGGCAACGCCGGTTCCGGAAGCTTCTTCCATATTTCCGAAAACCATGGTCATCACGTTGACTGCGGTTCCGAGGTCATGGGGAATGTTCGCAGCATTGCGGTAATCCACAGCGCGTTTTCCATTCCAGGAAGCAAATACTGCCTCAGTGGCCATGCGCAACTGCTCGGCAGGATCCTGAGGGAAGTCAAATCCCTTTTCTTTCTTCACGATCTTCTGGAATTCAGCAGTCAGGGTTTTCCAATCCTCAGCGCCCAGATCGGTGTCCAGATCAACACTTTTTTTCTCTTTATATTCGTCAAGAACTTCTTCAAAAGCTTCATCATCAATGCCCAATACGACGGAGCCAAACATTTGCACAAGACGCCGGTAAGCATCATATACAAATCTTTCGTCACCGGTCAGGGCAACCATGCCTTTGGCGGTCTCATCATTGAGTCCGAGATTAAGAACAGTATCCATCATGCCGGGCATGGATTTCACCGCACCCGAACGGCAGGATACCAGGAGCGGGTTATTAGCATCGCCAAATTTTTTCCCGGTCAGTTTTTCAGTTTCGTTCATTGCGGCCAGTTCCTGCTCCCACATGCCTGCAGGAAATTTTTCTCCCCCGTCAATATAGGCGTTGCAGGCCTCAGTGGTGACAGTAAATCCGGGGGGAACAGGAATTCCGATCCTGGTCATATCTGCCAGGTTGGCTCCCTTACCACCTAATAATCCGCGGACTTTGTCCCACACACCGCCTACATGTTTCTCTGCTGCTTCTACATCCTGAAATGTATAGACCCATTTCTGGTCTGCCATAATATACCTCCTGCTAAATTACACAATTACAAAATAAAACACTTGGAGGGAGTGCCTCCAAGCGTTGTATTTTACCATTTATTTTTTTATTCGCTCCGTATTTCGAGCGAAATATTTTCGATTCAGGTGATCCACAAAACACTCCAAGGTTCAATGGTTACATTCACATCAGTACCAGCGACAATGAATTCCTGGTTGGATAACAGATCACTGATGATCCTGCCATCTCCCCAATACAGATCAGACACCGGGATCTTGAAGTTACGTCGTGTACCGCTAGCATTCATGATAGTGAGCAGGCTCTCTTCACCCATCGTCCTGGCAAAGGCATAAATTCCTTTATTCCCATCCACCAGAACTTCCTGATAAGATCCTCGGCGCAACACGGATCTTTTCTTGCGAATGTTGATCAACTGCTGAAGATATTTATGCAGATTGCGGTCCCAATCATTTTCATTCCAGGGAAACGCCTTACGGCAATCCGGGTCTTTCCCCCCATCCAGGCCTACTTCATCTCCATAATATATCGCGGGGGCGCCGGGATAGGCCATCAGGAATGTATAAGCCATTTCCAATTTCTTTTGATCTCCGCCCAGTTCAGTTTTGATCCGGACAGTGTCATGTGAACCAAGGGTGTTGTACATCGCATAAACGTTTTCCCGGTCATACTGGTTCAACTGCCGGCTAACCATTTCAGAGAATTCATTAGCAGTTAATTTATTTGTCAAGAGCCCTATCACACCGTCCCTGACAGGATAATTCATCAAACCATCAAAACTTCTTGGACCGACCCATTTTGGATCTCCATCCCAAATCTCCCCCACCAGGTAGGCCTCAGGGTTTTCAGATTTAACAACCCCCCTGAATTCTTCCCAGAAACCTTCATCATCAATTTCATTCGGGACATCCAAACGCCAGCCATCAGCGCCCAACCGGATCCAATACTTGGCTACATCAAAGATATATTTCCGAACCCGGGGGTTGTCAGTATTAAACTTTGGCAGACTTTTGAATTTCCACCAGGCTTCGTAGTCGTCTGCGTCCCCAGGTGAATAGGCATCTGGCGGCACATTATTGAGGTGGAACCAATCAATATAAGGTGAATGGCTGTGATTTTCAAGGATATCATTGAAAGCGAAAAATCCTCTGCCGCAGTGATTAAATACACCATCAATGACGACTCTGATATCGTTTTGATGGGCAACATCCAGCAAAGCTTGAAAATCCTTTGTGTTTCCTAGTTTAAAATCGATCTTGAAATAGTCGCTGATATTATAGCGATGGTTAGAAGTAGCCTGAAAAATGGGATTAAAATAGATTGCCGTGATCCCTAGATCCAGCAGATAATCCAGTTTCTGGATCACGCCTCGAAGGTCACCACCCTGGAAATCCCAAATATTTGGTTTTTCTCCCCAGGGTTGTGTTGTTGGAGGGTCATTTCCGGGATCGCTGTTATTAAACCGATCAGGAAAGATCTGGTAAAAAATTGAATCCTGAATCCAATATGGCACCATCATAAGATAATTAATTCCTCCAATTAGCGTACATCAGGGGCAATTGTATCATTCTCGCCGATCAATCGGTTTTCAATATCTTAAACTCTACCCTGGGTTTAGGCTAGATTGAATAGTGATCGAGGATGGTCCGGATCTGTGGCAGATATCCCTTTCCAAATAAATTAAGATGATTGAGCAAATGGTAAAGATTGTAGATTGGAAAGCGGGAGCGATAACCTTTCTCCAGGGGATTTATCTCTGTATAAGCCTTGTAAAACTGATCTGGATAATGGCCGAACAGTTCCGCCATCGCCAGGTCTGCTTCGGCCCAGCCATAATGGACAGCCGGATCGATCAGAGCTGGTTCCCCATCCTGATCTGTGATTAGATTTCCGGTCCACAGGTCACCATGGATTAACGATGCTGGTCCTTCCGGGATTAATTCTGGAAGCCGCTGCATCATGTTCTCCAATTTAAGTATATCTGTTGAATCCAGCAGGGATCGATCTTTGGCCCATTTGATCTGGTTCTTGAGACGCAGGTCCCTGAAAAATTCCCAGCCGTTCTCCATCCAGGTATTTTTCTGGGGATTACTTCCTATATAATTATCGCTTTTAAAACCAAATTTTGGACTATGCTGTAAATGTAGCAGAGCCAGCTGACTCCCATAAATCTTCCAGAAATCCGTGCACCGTGGGGCTGGCTGCAGATCACTTAACAGCAAATATTCCTCCCCCACAAGATAGACATCCGGGATCACAGGACCTCCTACGGTCCTCAGCGCTGCTAATCCCTCTGCTTCCCTATTAAAAATGTCCGGATACTTTCCTGGATCTTGTTTCAAGAAAAAAGACTCGCCGGAATCTGTTTGGACTCTTAAGGCTTGATAGATACAGCCCCCGCTCACCGGCTCAACGCTTGTGATAGTTCCCAGTTGATTTTGATCTATCCAATCCTGAACATCAGTGTGAACTTGTTTCACTTTCAAGTGCCTCCAGCAACCCCAGACAGGACCGTTTCACAATCTCAAAGGTCTTTCCAAACCCGTCTAACAAGCCATAATAAGGATCGGGCACATCCAGCTTGGCACTTCCAAGGGGATCGAATTCCCGCATCATGCGAATTTTCTTTTGATCTTCTGAAGAAGCCCAGCTATTCAATATTCGAAAATTTGACTGGTCCATAGCGATGACAAGGTCATGTTGACCAAACTCATCCTGCCCAAAATGCCTTGCTTTTCCTGTGTACTGGAAACCATTTTCCAGTGCTACCTGACGCATGCGGTGATCGGGGGGTTCGCCAACATGAAAGGCCGAGGTTCCGGCAGAGTCCAACTGATATTTACCTTCGACCCCCTTCTCCTGGGCCAGATAAAGGAATAAATTTTCAGCCAGTGGGCTGCGAATGATATTTCCCTGGCAGACAAAGATTATCCTCATAGTTATTCCTCCTGCTACTATATGCTACCACTTTCGATATTCCTTTCTCGATCAAGGAATATCAACCTTAATAAATTCTCCGGGCTCATGGGTTTGCCTGATGGGGAGTTTCGTGTATAATAAGGAAAAGTTCAGACAGCGAGAATCCTGAACAATAAATATGAAATTTAGATTGTTTTGACCTTTAATGTCAAAACATAAAACCGGGTTGGGGAAGAGATTTTCCCTTCAAGAGCTTGACCAAAGGGAAAAACCATCAGGAATGAACCTCCCCACCCCCAAATACAAGGGTCGCCATAGGCAAGACAAGCGGCCGCGGTACTAATAAAACGATCTACCATCACTAAGTGGTATTGAAGTAAGTTACACATTGGCATATTTTATAATTACCAAGTGAAGCAGTTTGTCGCTAGGTATTCATGGGTACATACATCTTCTAAGATGTCCTAGCGTACCACTCTACAGTGTTAGGATCAGAGCGTATATCAGGCAGCCGTGGCCAAAAAATGGCGTCAACACGGCTGTTTTATGTTAACTGTAACCAGGCTGGAACAACAGAAGAAAAATCCTCTGCGAGTAAACGTTTATTTGGATGGAGAGTTTGCCTTTGGAATATCCCGGGCGGCTGCACCCTGGCTGGCAGAGGGAAACCAACTCAGCCAACAGAAAATAATCGATTTGCAGGACAAGGATCATTTTGAGGGAGCCTATCAACGTGCGATAAATTTCCTCAGCTATCGCGTTCGATCCGAAAAAGAAATCCGCCAGAATCTGACCAAAAAAGAAGTACCAGAAGATGTCATCGTGAGGGTTTTAGACCGGCTCCGGGGCGCCTCATTGGTAAACGATCGGGAGTTCGCATCTCAATGGGTGGATAATCGTGTCAGGTTCAAACCCCGGGGAAAAAGAGCTCTCTCCTCAGAATTATTCCAAAAAGGGATAAATAATGAGATCATCGAAGATGCCCTTTCGGAACTCGATGAAGAAAAACTTGCGTACGAGTGTGCCCGTTCCAAGATAAACAAATATACCGGTTTGGAGGAGAAAACTTTTCAGAAGAAACTCTCCGGTTTACTTACCAGGCGCGGTTTTCCATATCACATCACAAAAGATGTTGTAGGTTCTCTCTGGAAAGAGATTGAAAAGGAATCATAAACTATTATCAATATACACCCATGATCGCATGCTGGATCAGAAAAAAGGGGCAAGAAAATGAATGGATATCTAATTATTATCAGTTTTGTCGCTCTCGCGTTGGGAGCAGTTATGGGATTTTTCATCAAAAATTACCTGGTAGCTCGGGAGGCAGATGAAAAACAAAACAAAGCCAACAAGTTGCTCAATGAATCCGAAAGAAAATCAACAGAAGTAATCAAAGAATCCCAGGACCGGGCTATCGAGATCGTCCAAACCGCGGAGAAGGAAGCTCACGAACGCAGGACAGAGATCACCCGCAACGAAGAACGACTTCAGAGCCGCAGTGACCAGCTGGACAAAAGAGCTGAAAAGATCGAGGACCGGGAACACACCATCAGTCAGCGTCAGAGCGCGTTAGATAAAAGAGCCAACAAAATTGACGAATTGCATGCTAGCGTGGCAAACGAACTTGAAAATATCAGTCAAATGACCGCGGCCGAAGCAAAGGATCTGCTCCTGGAGCGTGTAGAACAAGAAGCACGCAACGACATGTCCCGCATTGTCCGGGAAATCGAAGCCGAAGCACAGGAACAGGGAGAACGCAAAGCCCGCAAGTTAATAGCTGATGCAATTCAACGAGTGGCCTCAGACCATGTGGAAGAAGTGACTTCCTCCACCATCCCCCTGCCATCAGACGACATGAAAGGACGGATTATCGGTCGAAACGGACGCAACATCCGGGCTTTTGAGAAGGCAGCCGGTGTGGACGTGATAGTGGACGATACACCGGAAGCAATCACCATTTCCTGTTTTGACTCTGTCCGCCGCGAAGTCGCTAAAAACGCTATGGCAAAACTTGTTCTGGATGGCAGAATCCATCCCGCCCATATTGAAAAGATCATTGAAAAAGAACAAGAGAATATCGACAAAGTGATCATGGAAGCAGGTGAACAGGCCGCTTATGAAGCCGGCGTTCCTGGCTTGCAGAACGATATTCTGAAAACATTGGGGCGTTTGAAATTCCGTACTTCCTACGGACAGAACCAATTGGCCCACTCTATCGAATCTGCCCAACTGGCCTCTGTTCTGGCCTCTGAAATGGGCGCCAATGTAGAAATTGCCAAAGCTGGTGGTTTACTGCACGACCTCGGAAAAGCCATGGACCATAATGTGGAAGGCACTCACGCCCAGATAGGGGCCGAGTTTGCTGCGCGGCATGGTGTAGGCGCAAAGGTTGTAAATGCGATTGCCTCCCACCATCATGAGGTGGAACAGGAATCTGTGGAAGCCATAATCGTGGAAGCAGCAGACGCCATATCAGGCGCTCGACCTGGTGCTCGCCGTGAAAGCCTGGAAATGTACCTGAAACGCGTTCGGGCCCTGGAAGATGTGGCCAACTCGTATGACGGTGTGAAAAGTAGTTATGCCCTCCAGGCCGGCCGTGAAGTCCGTATCTTTGTCCGTCCCAACCTGGTGGATGATCTGGCAGCCTCACGCTTGGCCCGGGATATTTCCAAGACCATCGAAGAAACCATGCAGTATCCCGGCAAGATCAAGGTTACTGTGATCCGGGAAACCAGAACTGTAGATTACGCAAAGTAGAGAAAAATAAACCTCCCGGAGCATGATCAAGCAACGGGAGGCTATTTAAAAGAAAGGATACAGTTTCCTTGAAGGAAACCGTATCCTTTTTATTGTTTAAAGGACCGACCCCACATAAGGATTACTGGTTCTTTCCGCCCCCACCGTTGTTTCCGGTCCATGGCCAGAATAGATCCGGGTATCATCCGGGAGTGGAAGCACCCAGTTTTTGATCGAATCCATCAGAGTCTCATAACTACCGCCCAGCAGATCCGTCCGGCCAATCCCCTGCTTGAATATCACATCCCCACTAAAAAGCACTTTTTCTTCCGGGCAGTGGAATATTACGTGGCCTGCCGAATGGCCTGGTGCGTGGTGGACAACGAATTTATAATTTCCCAGAGAAAGGGTTTCCCCCTCCTCAAACGCGTGGTCAGGCTTGGGAGCTGATTTGATATTAATTCCAAACATTACCGCCCCACCCTTAACTTTCCAGAGCAAATTACCTTTAGGGTGTAAACCTACAAAAAAACCTTCCTGATCTTCCTCCCCCAACGTCTCTAACAAATCCGCCAAACCACCGAAATGGTCAAAATGAGCATGGGTTAACCAAATGCTCTGGACCTGCCAGCCTCCCTTCTTGATCTCCTCAGCCAGGAATTTCCCATCCCAAGCCGGATCGATCACAACTGCTTGGTTTGTTTCTGGATCTCCAACAAGGTATGTGTTAGTTGCGACTGGCCCGAGGACCCATTTCTCGATCTGCAGCATAATCTCCTCTCACATGAAACGGATATGATTTGTACGGATTCATTATAGCCGAGAACTCTCCAAAACCACTTGGGTGGAGGGTCAAGGCATGTTACACTACTTCTATCAAAAAGCCATTAAACCAGGAGACAATCCATGTCATTCCACCCCCCAGAACCCTTCCGGATCAAGATGGTTGAACCTATTAAATTGATCGACAAACCTGAAAGGGAAAAAGCCCTCAAAAGAGCGGGATACAATATCTTTGGCTTAAATTCTGATGAGGTGTTCATCGATTTACTGACCGATTCCGGTACCGGGGCAATGAGCCAGGACCAGTGGAGCGGGATCATGTTAGGGGATGAGTCTTACGCTGGGGCACGATCCTATCATCGGTTGACCGATGCCATGAATGAGATCTTTGGATTCAAACATTTTGTGCCTACTCACCAGGGTCGCGCTGCGGAAAATATCCTCTGCGCGGTGATCCTCAAGGATGGCCAGTACGTACCATCAAATATGCATTTTGATACAACTGAAGGCAATATCCGGGCCCGAGGCGGCCGCCCCACCAATTTGGTATGCGAAGAGGCTTTTTGTGACGACGCCGATATTCCATTCAAAGGCAATATGGACCTGGAGAAGCTGGAAAACTTCATTAATGAAATAGGCGTAGAAAACATCCCTCTCGGCATGATCACTATCACCAATAATGCCGGAGGCGGGCAGCCGGTCTCGATGGAAAATTTACGCGCTGTATCAAAGATCTATAAGAAACACAAGATCCCATTTTTTATCGATGCCTGCCGATATGCAGAGAATTCCTACTTTATCAAGCTCCGCGAACCCGGTTATGAAAACAAAAGCCCATTGGAAATCGCCCAGGAGATATTTAGCCTGGCAGATGGCGCCACAATGAGCGCCAAAAAGGACGCCATCGTCAATATCGGGGGCTTCCTGGCCACCAATGACCCAGACATTTTCGAAAATGTCAAAAACGAGTGCATTTTGCGGGAAGGTTTTATCACCTACGGGGGATTGGCAGGACGGGATCTGGACGCGATAGCCGTCGGCCTACGGGAAGGCCTTGAAGAAGATTACCTGGCCTACCGACTTGGACAGATCAGCTACCTGGTCAGTGAATTGAAAAAGGTCGGTATCCCTGTCATAGAACCAGCCGGGGGCCATGCAGTGTACATCAATGCCGGTGAGCTTTTGCCTCATATCCCTCAAGCCGAATTTCCCGGACAAGCTCTGTCTGTCGAAATGTACCGCGAAGGAGCGATCCGCTCTGTAGAGCTGGGATCGGTGGCTTTTGCTTATCCTGACCCAGACAGTGGGGAAATGATCTATCCGGAATTGGACCTGGTTCGTTTAGCCTTACCTCGCCGGACCTACACTCAAAGTCACCTGGATTACGTGATTGAGGTTTTGGGCAGGATCTATGAAGAGAAGGACAAATTATCCGGATACCGGATCGTCAAACAGCCTAAACTGATGCGCCATTTCTCGGCGGTGTTTGAACCGATTTAACAATAAATGAAGGCCGGGGACGGGTAAGGGAAAATAACCCCCATCCGCAGTATTATTCTTGATTCTCATTCCGCGTGCCATAACGCCTAAGTACTTATCACACAGTTGAAACATAATTGACGTTAGATAACACATAAAGAAAAAGAGAATAGAGAAACATGAAGACTTTCGTAAAGAAAATGATACCAAACCGGGTGAAAGCGTTTCGTCTTGAGATAATCCTGAAATACAAGCAAAGAACTGGGGCGAACCGAGTTTTTCCAGATTTTATAATAATTGGAGCACAGAAATCAGGAACCACAAGTTTGTATTCCTATTTGAGTCAACATCCTCAACTAGTACCTTCTATAAATAAGGAAGTTCACTTCTTTGATGGGGGCCTCAACCCTAATGTGGATACCTTCGACAAGGGGGAGGCCTGGTATCGAGCTCATTTTCCCTTAAATCGGAATATGAGTAATAACAAAAAAGCATTTGAATCATCGCCTTTATATATATTTAATCCTTTTGCTCCACAACGGATTTCCAAACTTATTCCCGAAGTTAAGCTTATTGCCATTTTGCGGAATCCTGTGGAGCGAACTATTTCCCATTATTTTCACGAAAAACGGAACGATCGCGAGTCATTACCCATTATGGAAGCCCTCCAATCTGAGGAGGAACGAATGAGGCCTGTATTTAACGAGCAAGACTATAAAAACAATATCTTCATACATCATTCCTACAAAAACCGTGGACTGTATCATAAGCAGATAAAAAGATATCTTAACTATTTTCCAATGAGCAACATTTTGGTGATAAATAGTGAAACGCTTTTCACTCAACCGCATGATACTCTCCGACGTGTATACCAATTTGTCGGTGTTGATTCAGAATTTATTATTAACAACCTGACGCCACGCAACGTTGGAAGTAACAGAAACGCAATTGATCCAAATGTATATGAATATTTAGAAGAATATTTTCGGTCTCATAATCAGGAGCTATATAAGTTGATAGGGGAAAATTATGGTTGGTGATATTGCTGTCTAACAAAGCACTGCACCTGACAGCCTGCTTTTTTTACTGGAAACCCGCATTCACCCCTTTTATAAGTTTTAGTTCTATAATAAATACCAGAAACACCTGGCAGCAGGTCCCCTTTTACCCGATGAGTAAGTGCTTCCTAAAGCTATTCCGTTAGGTCTTAATAATTCCTACAATTATCAATAAATATACATATGGCAGATAAAAATTCGCTTTCCATCCAAGAGGCTACTGAAAAGTATCCTGGTGAGATGTTTTATCAAATTCAGAGTGAAATGGTCAAGGTTCAAGGATGGCCTGGGCACAGAAATAGATCCGGACGATTTGGAACTGACCCATTGGACACGGATTTTGAGCTAGCCCATATGCAAGGAGTAATCATAAGAAAGTTGATCATTGGGCAAGTCTTCACTACTAATCCATTCTATTTACTCTATATGGCTTTTTATGGTATTGTCGGAGTTTTTCCACTTATCATTTCTATCATTGAGACAGTTCAAGGCAGATCAATGCTCTTGATAAATACCCCGTTTCTGTTGCATGAACTTTTGGGATTAAGTCTGATAAGAAATGTAATCAAGAGTATTCTTTTCATTTTCAATCCTAAACAAGAGGGACATCGATCAATAATTATTCCTTAGACAGAGTCTTGGTTCTTTGCCCTAAAGTCCGCTCTACAAGACAGCCGGTATGGTTCGCTGCGCGAACGACCGGGAAAAAGAGACCGAGGACATGAGACGGGATTAAAAAGACCGGCTGCGGGTACCCCTCACAGGGTGCTTTGCTAAGATCATCCATTAGGAAACAACCTTTTAGATTTGAGACGGGTCAAGTATATGTTAAATACAAGGATCGAAAATGGATACAGAAAATAATAACTTGAACATCCTATCAATATTTCACTACGTTTTCGCTGTAATTTCCGGAATATCTGCCTGCTTACCTATTTTTCATCTAATTATGGGGCTGTCGATGCTTTTTGGAAATTTTTATCCAGAAGAAGTAGGTGCAGAGATACCATTCCCATTTGAAATGTTCGGATTAATGTTTACCCTAATACCTGCTGCCATAATTTTTATTGGCTGGGTTTTTGCCATTGCAGTAGCTATCTCAGGGTATTTTTTATCGAAAAAGCGCAACTATAGTTTTTGCCTAATCGTGGCAGGCATTAGTTGTGTATTCATGCCTTTTGGAACTATTTTAGGGGTTTTCACGATCGTTGTGCTTATGAAAGATAATGTGAAGGAATTATTCAGCACTAACTTAGCTCAAACTTGATTCAATCGTACCAAAGCTCCGCTCAGATCACGAAACCGGAGAATGGGAGACATGGAGAGAAGGATACGGGCGATTGACCAACCATGCAAAAGGAAGTATATGTTCAAGAGAGCGATTGTCAGAACCCCTGGGAAAAGCCTGGTTCAGGGTTTATCGACCGCCAATTTTGGGTCAGTGGATTATCAAAAAGCTCTGCTCCAGCACCAGGATTATATACAAGCGCTGGAAGATTGCGGATTGGAAGTATTGGTCCTGCCTCCAGACGAGAATTTTCCTGACTCCACCTTTGTGGAAGACCCTGCCTTGGTAACCCCTCACTGCGCCATTATCACCAATCCTGGCGCTCCCTCGAGAAAGGGTGAAACAGCAGGGATCAAGTCTGTCCTGGGTGATTTCTTTGAGCACATTGAAGAAGTTTCAGATCCAGGCACGGTCGAAGCCGGGGATATCATGATGGCCGGTTCCCATTTTTACATCGGTTTATCAGATAGAACCAATCAAAATGGCGCAGAACAGATAATCGAATTCCTGAGAAAATATGGCCTAACCGGATCTATGGTCAAGTTGAATAAAGTACTGCATTTAAAGACAGGCCTGGCCTATCTTGAACGAAACAATTTGGTGGCCTGTGGCGAATTTGTTACTAAAGAAGAATTCCAAGAATATGATCTGCTGGTTATACCGGAAGATGAAAGCTACGCCGCAAATTGTATCTGGGTGAATGGGCGGGTAATTTTACCCAAAGGCTACAAGAAAACCAGATTGATTATACAAAGCTGTGGGTACGAAATTGTTGAAGTAGATGTCTCTGAATTTCAAAAACTTGATGGCGGCCTAAGCTGCCTTTCACTTAGATTCTGAGGAGAAATTGGATGAGTATTCATATCAACGCCCAGCCAGGAGAAATCGCCCCAATCGTGCTACTTCCAGGCGACCCCTTACGAGCAAAACATATTGCAAATACACTGTTAGAAGACGTGATCTGTTTTAATGAGGTTCGGGGGATGTTAGGATTTACGGGTTCTTATGGAGAAAAACGGATTTCAGTTATGGGCAGCGGGATGGGTATCCCGACTCTGAGCATTTACGTAAACGAACTAGTTTCGGAATATGACGTTCAAACGATAATGCGGGTTGGAACTTGCGGCGCTCTGCAGCCGGATTTGCAAATTGGAGATATGGTTCTGGCAATGACTGCTTCTACGGATTCCAGCACCAATAAACTTCGCTTCAACGGAATGGATTTTGCACCGGCAGCTGACTTTGATCTGCTGCTCAAAGCCTATCAGGCCGCCCAACAACGAGGGATAAAAGTCCAGGTCGGGAGCGCATTCTCGGGTGATACTTTCTATCTCGAAGATCCAGAGTGGTGGAAGATCTGGGCGGAAAACAAAACACTCGTCGTTGATATGGAAACCAACGGGCTTTATTCCCTTGCCGCAAAGTTAAATGTGAAAGCGCTGGCTATTCTCACAGTCAGTGACAGCCTGGTCACCCACCAGGAAGCTCCTGCAGAACAGCGGGAAAAGGGTTTTTCCCAAATGGCGGAGATCGCAATTGAGATCGGTTGAGTAAGACCAGGAAACTTTGAGAAATTGCGGGGTTGAATTAGGGCTGGTGTGTGATGTTTAAGGTTTATTGGTTAAGGATAATCATCCTAAAATCCTCCATTTATTAAAAAACTGATACTATTAAGAAAACATTTAGCGGAGGAATTATGAACATCTCTAAGAAGAGTCTGATCTTTATTTGTGCCGGATTACTAATACTGACAACACTAGCCTGCACCAGCCTGGATTCTATACTCCCAAACACTAAAGTGGATGACAGATCGGACACAGTTAAGTTTTCGGATGATTTTTCCCAGGAAAGCTCAGGATGGGAGATCGGTTCTTTTGATGGTGGAGGGATCGGCTATACCCAGGGGAAGTATTTTGTATCTTCTATTGGCGACGGCAGTACCATGTGGGGTGCCGCTGGCAGGTCCTTTGAGGATGTAACGGTTGAAGTTGATGCCGAACAGATCAGTGCCCCATCCAATAATAATAACGATTATGGGGTTATCTGTCGCCTGCAGAATGATGGTGGAGGATACTATGCTTTAGTTTCCGGAGATGGTTTTTATGCCATTCTGCGGGAAAGCGGCGGAGACAGTTATGATATCCTGGTGGACTGGAAAGAATCCAATCATATCCGGGAAGGCAATAGCCAGAACCAACTTGTCTTATCCTGTGTGGATTCAAAGATCTCCCTTTTTGTGAACGGACAGCTGCTCGCAGAAACCAGTGACAGCATGTACAAGTCCGGAGATATCGGCTTTACCGCCACCTCCTATGAACCGGAAGGGACCGAAGTGCAATTTGATAATGTGGTAGTAAGATAAGACAGATAGAAAACAGAGTATAGGTTTCTAAAACAGAAGAATTTACTCCAGGCCCGACAGATAGATCTGTGGGCTGGAAGTGCCACAATTCAATAGCCTCTTCCCGATCAGAAATAATAACCCATCGATATTCAAAGTCCCGCCTCGGCGGGACTTTCTGTATCCAGCCAGGGTTTTAATCGTTGCTGAAAAAATCAATCTCCTTAAACAGGGGTTTTTTTCGTTAAACCAGTCACAAACCAGCCCTCTACTTATGACAGCTGTCATCAAATCTGTCATTGCCTGGAATAGTTGATTGTCATCACAATTCTTCTTATTGATAATAGATTGAGCATTCTATTTGCAAGTCACAAAAGCGTACCTCAAATATCGACTACTATCACAGATTGGATAACAAATATGGGTAACAGTAAAAAACAAATTTTCCTCACAGGTGCTTCCGGAAATATGGGACAGCATGGTATGGAAGAGCTTCTAAAGCGGCAAGATCGTTTTCAGATCACTGCCCTGGTACTTCCAACAGAGAAAGATCGCCAAATCATGGAACCCTATCTAGACCGAGGGGTGAAAGTGATCTGGGGAGACCTGACCTGCTTTGAAGACGTCCTGGAAGGGGTTAAGGGAGCAGATTATATCCTCCATGTTGGCGGACTGGTCTCACCGCTAGCGGATACTATGCCAGAGCTGACCATGAAGGTGAATGTCGGGGGGGCGAAGAATATAGTCCGTGCAGTACAGGCCCAGCCCGATCCTGATCGTATCAAACTGGTATACATCGGCACTGTAGCTCAGACAGGCAACCGGCCAGCACCCATTCACTGGGGCCGGGTAGGTGACCCGATCAAGATCAGCACCTTTGACACCTATGCCCTCAGTAAGACAATGGCCGAGAATATCATTGTAGAATCAGGGCTAAAGTACTGGGTTTCCCTGCGGCAGACCGGTATCGCCCGGATGGCAGCAGCGGAAGCGATCGATCCTATCACTTTCCATACCACCCTCGACGGCGTCCTGGAATGGATCACTCCGAAAGATTCAGGCCGGCTGTTGGCCAATGTTTGTGAAGATTCTGTCCCGGATGAATTCTGGGGAAATATCTACAATATTGGCGGTGGTTCCCCCAATAGGCTAACTAACCTGGAGTTATTTGAGAAAATGCTGGGAGCCACCGGCGTAAAAGATTATCAGGAAGTCCTTGAGCCAAATTGGTTTGCGCTCCGTAATTTTCACGGCCAATGGTTTTCTGATTCTGATGAATTGGAATCGATCGTGCCCTACCGCGGGCAAACCTTTGACCAATATCTGGAAGAACAAATTCCTCATATTCCCTGGTATGTCCGATTAGGAAGCGCCCTGCCCAATATTGTTCGGCGAAAATTCGAACAGGTGGCACGGGGTCCACGAGGGACTTTGAGATGGATTGCCCAGGGTGATATCACCCACATCAAAACTTATTTCGGGTCTTTACACCTCTGGCAAACCATCCGCGGCTGGGATAGCGTTGATCTCGTTAGGCCAACGGATAATGCCATTCAACTGGACCACGGCTACGACGAAACCAAGCCCCGGGGATCATTTACACTCAAAGATGCGCTGGAGGCCGCCTTATTCAGAGGTGGGGAGTGTCTATCTTCTCAAATGGTCCGCGGAGATTGGCGGGCTCCCTTACGCTGGCGCTGTCATGAAGGTCATGAATTCCCCGCCAGCTTAAATTTGATCCTCAAGGGGGGACATTGGTGTCCGGTCTGTATGGCAGATACTGATTCTTACAACAAACTGGCCAGCAGCAGTCCCTTTTTCCACCAGGTTTGGGAACCAGACGTCATCACTGGGTAACTTTGGCGGGGATGGAGAATGGAAGATCGTTTCGTATCTTCTATCATTAACTAATTTAATCAATAAGGGCGACCCGCTGGGTCGCCTCTACAATTTAAAAATATTGAATCAATATACTACTTACGACTTCCTTCATCAGCTCAATATTAACCAGAATTTTCCTGCGGGGAGTGAACTAGGCCTTATACTGCCTTCCATCATCAAATGCCAGGAAACCCCTGCGCTGCACACTGAACCAAATTAAAAACAAAAACCGCCCGAAAGCGGTTTTTAGTGCGCTGAGCGGGAATCGAACCCGCACGCCCTAGGGGCATATGGCCCTCAACCATACCTGTCTGCCAGTTCCAGCACCAGCGCATTCCCTCCCATAAGGATTTCCTTCTCCCTCAGGGTGGCAGTGGTATTATAATCTTCCAGAGAGTCTTGTCAAGACAAATGAAATCCCCTTAAGGAGAACAGCCATGGCAATCGTCCTTGATGCGATGGGTAGTGATAATTTCCCACACCCAGAAGTAGAAGCAGCTTATCAGGCAGCTGCAGAACTGGATACTAAAATCTTTCTGGTTGGCCAGGTAGAAAGGATCAAACCCTTGCTTGCTGAAAAAAGTGATCCGCGGGTTGAACTGATCCACGCTCCGGAAGTTTTAGAAATGGGAGACAAACCAGCCCGCAATGCTCGCCGAAAGGCAGATAACTCCATGGCCATTGGTATGGACATGGTCAAAGAGGGAAAAGCTGATGCATTTATCACTGCGGGAAATACCGGAGGAGCAATGGCCAATGGGCTGTTTCGTTTGGGCCGTATCCAGGGCGTCAAACGGCCCGCACTTACGACAGTTCTGCCCACCAGAACAGGCTTTGCAATCGCGGTCGATATCGGGGCGAATGCAGATTGCAAACCCCTATTCCTGCTCCAATTTGGGGTTATGGGCTCAATCTACGCCGAAAAAATACTGGGAATTAAAAACCCGCGTGTTGCCCTGCTCTCTAATGGAGAGGAAGAAGGTAAAGGCAATTCTCTGGTTAAGGATGCGTACCCATTATTTAAGAAAAGCAATTTGAATTTTGTCGGCAACGCAGAACCCAAAGAACTTTTCACCGGTGAAGTCGATGTAATCGTGCACGACGGCTTCACTGGCAATGTAATGATCAAAACCAGTGAAGCAGTATCCAAATTGCTGCTTTCGGTGATGAAAGAGGAGTTATCCAGTAACCTAATTACCAAAATCGGAGCCGGTCTTTCCATGCCTGCTTTCCGGAATCTACGAAAGGTCATGGATCCTCGCCAAATCGGTGCTGCACCTTTGCTGGGGATCGACGGCCTGGTTTTTGTAGGCCACGGACGGTCAGATGCTCTCGCATTGGTTAATTCCATTAAACGAGCCAAACAGGCGATTGATGCAGGACTGCTACCCAGCCTGAAAGACGCCATCCAAACCCAGCTGTCAAAACCAGCGGTAGGAGAATAATAGCCATGATCATCGTCCGCAATGAAAGATTAGTCAATCGTAATAAACGGATCGGTACTTATAGCGGGATCTTATCAATTATCATCCTGGGCGCTGGTATGTATATCAGTTTCAAGTTTCCAGATCTGATATCCTGGTCCATAATCGCCCTTGCTTCCGGATTTACTCTCTCTCAAATTGGTATCAGTTATTCCAATCGCTTTGGCAGATCACCGCGGCCAGATGAAACGCTCGATGGCGCTCTTAAAGGCTTGGATAACCAATATGCGCTTTACCACTACCAGAGTCCTGTTACACATTTGCTAGTTGGTCCTGCTGGGATCTGGATCCTCTTTCCTTTTCCTCAGAAAGGCAAGATAATTTTCAATGAGAAAAAAGGGCGCTGGAAAAAAGTTGGAGGAAATGCTTACTTGAAGTTTTTTGCACAGGATAACATTGGCTCACCAGATAAAGAGATCACAAGCAGCACAAATCGGCTTCAAAAAGCACTGACAAAGATCCCTGATTTCGAGGTACCAGAGATCAGATCAGCTCTTGTTTTTTCTGACGAAAATGCCATTGTAGAGGCTGATAATGCCCCAGTGCCGACCTTACATGCCAGGCAATTGAAAAAGTTAATTCGCAAGGAAGCCAAGGGTGATCATACCCTCCCCAATCCAACCGTGAAAACGATCCAGGACTATCTCGGATTAAAATCTATTCAATGAAAGATGGGCTTAGTATTCTTATTAACAGGAACTGAGTCATTTCCGAAGGACTCAGTTCCTCAAATAAAACAGCCTGGTTTACACCAGGCTGTTTTTAGATTAAGGGGGGTTTGATCTACCCGTTCAGGAAAGCCATTAACGAATCTTTGCTAATCCGGAAAGCCTTGCCAAGTTTTTTCCCTTTCAGGTCACCGGCTTCAAGAGCCGCCAGAACATCCTCTTCAGACACTTTCAGATATTGGGCTGCTTCCGTTGGACTCATCACTTCTGGCATTCCAGCTGCTGCGCCGGCTACTGCCGCGCCGCCAGCTGATACTCCCTGGAGAGATTGCTGGAGATAATTGCCCACTCCCATCCCGGCTCCAATGCCTGCGGTTAATCCTGCTCCACCGCTGGGGTTCTGGGCTGCTTCCAGCAGCGCATCGGCTGCCTGCAGGCG
>CAZOUN010000039.1:0-23637 GCA_964582965.1 uncultured Anaerolineales bacterium
CATCGTAGGCAGCATTGTCACCTTGGGATTTGGGATTGGAGGATTCTTCTCAAAATCCCTGATGAACATGGAAGAGAATAACGCATCCGCCTAGCTCAATTTCATCAGAAGAACATTAGAACGCCCATCAGAATCAATGAGATATAAATCACCCGGTTAAAATCCTCCTGGGTGATTTTTTTTGCGATCCTTTCCCCCAGGAATATCGCGAGGACAACAGCCGGGATAGAAACGAAGAAAGAAATCAAGGTTTGCCGTGACCAGAATCCAGAGAGGGCATGTCCTGCAACGATCATTAAACTGGATACAAAAAAGAAACCTTGCAAAGAAGCCCTAAAAGCCTCTTTTTTCCAACCCCGCATCACGCCGAAGATCACCACCGGCGGACCGTTGGCGTTATAAGCGCCACCTAATATCCCTGCCAGAAATCCAAAAGGCACTGCGAGGACTGGGCTCTTCAGAACCGGCAGCCGTATTCCAAACAGGTTGTAAAACCCAAAAACTATTAGGATCAATCCCAGGATCGTCCGGACAACGGATTCCGGAAAAGCAGTTAACAAGTATATCCCCACTGGTAGGCCTGCCAGGGATGAGATCAAAAGAACCAGGGTATCCTTCCAGACTAAAGCCCTCCATTCCCGAAGTAACATGATCAAAGAAATAACCAGCCCTACCAGGGCGACTAAAGGTGTGGCTTCCTTTACTCCGATCACTAATGCCAAGAGCGGCATAGCAATCAGGGCGTTGCCAAACCCAAATGTTGATCGGACCAATGTAGAGAGGAAAATTATCAAAACAACAACTGAAACCACAAAAATATCACTCATCTGAATTGATCTTCTTTTTGCCGCGCTGCACCAGGATCACGCCCACTATCATTACAATCAAACCTAACCCCTGCAGCAGGCCCAGACGCTCCCTTAGAAGGATCCAGCTAATGAATGCAGTGAATACGGGTGTCAGATTCATCACCATATTCATTTCCAGGGCTGTTAACTCCCGCAAGGCATGATTATATAGTAGATAACCCAGGGAAGTGTTTATCAGCGCCAGCCAGGCCACAACCCAGAGAGACCTTGTTGTGAACTGGGGAATACCTTCTACAACCAGTGCGATAGACATCGTGATCAGGCCGCCAATGATCAGGGGAACCGTAGTTAAAACCAAAGTGTCCAATGATCTTTCCCGGGCGATACTCCGGCCTAGTAAACTGAAAGCCATAAACCCTACTAGCCCCATTGCCAGGATGGCGATTCCCAGAGTTTCTCCAGCCTTTAATCCACCAGAAAAAAATATGACGCTTCCAACCAATGATATGAATACACCAAACCCCTGCCACTTAGTAGGGATCTCTTTCAAGAAGATCACCCCTCCGATCATTACCAGGAGTGGGATCAGACCCATCAGGAATGAACCAGTTGTAGCCGGGATATATTTCAGCCCCCAGAATAAAGCGCCGTTGCCAATTGTATAGGAACTGATCCCGATCAGAACCAGACGAGGCCACAGATTCTTAGGAATTGGTTTTCTTTCCCCTCGCTTAAGTAGCAAAAAAGGAGCCAGGACGATCGCTCCCAGAGAATATCTTAACCCCGCGATAGTTAGCGGCCCCAGGGTTTCCAACCCGAATTTCACAACCACAAAAGATGAGGACCAGATCATGGTCACTAGCAACGCTACCAATAAGGCAAACGATCGGCGGTTCTTTGTAATAAACCCTGATACTCGTGAGCGTTCCATCATTCTAAAAATCCTTTTGATAAATACGATATCGTCTTAAGGGTTTGGCAAGCAGTTTATGGATGGCATTATTCATATGATAGTTATCTTCCAGAACATAATTGATCTCCATCCACAGATCAGGACTGAAGAGAGATTCATAGAGTGCTCTGTAAAGCAGGCTGTCTATCCCGCGACCGTGATATTCTGGGATAACACCCAGGGCAAACATGCGATAATTTGTCAGCCTTGGTAGCCCAAATAGAATTTTTATCCAGCCTAAAGGAAATAAACGTCCATTCATTCCCTTTAAAAGCACATTGATATCGGGCAGAGCAATTGCGAATCCAATCGGCTTCCCATCCGGATCCATCGCAAATAATGCTCCCTTGGATTGGATGACCAGCTTGAGGTCTGTGGCTAGTGAGTCTGCTTCCGCTTCAGTCACAGGGGAATAACTCCAATTATTGATAATGCTGGAATTTGATAGCTCCAAAAATGTTTTGACTTCTTCCTCGTAGTTTTTCATATCCACCGGACGGACAGTAACACCATACCTTTCGGCAACACAGTCCGTGAGAGTCAGGATCCGGGAAGGAATTTGATAATCCTCTTTTCCTGAGATGTAATAACACAGCAGGTCTTTGGCCTTTTTAAGGCCAAAGACTGAGAGTTGATTATCGTAATAAGGCGGATTATGGGGCGACATGATGCAGGGGGGAGGAGAGAAACCCTCCACAACCAAACCCCAAGCCTCCGACACGAAGGTCCACGGTCCTCGCATGGAGTCCATTCCTTGTTCCTTGAGCCAATCTGCTGCCGCATTCAATAACATTTTGGAAGCATCCGGCTCCTGAATACATTCATAATAGCCAAATAAACCAATTTTCTCTTCCCAGAAATCGACAGCCAGGTGATCGATAAAAGCTGCGATACGTCCGATGGGCTGGCCATTCTGCACCAATAAAAACAACTGATAATCACAATGGGACAGCAGCGGGTTAGCCTTCGGATTGAATTGATTCCGAAGATCAAAACGAAGAGGAGCTACCCAATTGGGATCTTCCTTATAAAACGAAAAAGGGAAATTGACAAACTTCTTTAGATCAGTCTTGTTTTGAACTGGCAATACCTTCATAGATCCTTCTTGTAAGTTCACTATTTCCTTTTCCACCAGATCCCCGTACACTCAGGTAAAACAGGCTGGGGTACATTAACAATCTTTTCCAGCATCTCTTCACCAAAGAAAAATTGGACAAGTTCGACAGCCTCTTCCTGGTTCTGAAATTGGTAATCTGTCCGCAGCCAGGACCGGGTAAAACCCTTTTGTTCCAGGTACTGGAAATATTTCAGCAACTTATCAGGCGGCTCCGGACTTTCGACACCCGTACCCAACGTTTCGATTATGATAATCACGCCTTCATCTCGCGTCAGCCTGTCGATCTCATGCAGTCCAGCCTCAAGGGATGCCACCCAATTCTTCTCTTCCCAGACAACCAGGTAACAGAGACTCCAGCCAGACACCACCAGGTCGGCAGAATCTCTACCCAGGGGGACGTGGCGGTGATCAGAAGCAGCAGCCAGCCAATTCTTTGATCCTTGTTCTCTTAGCCGCGATGCAGCTACACCCAGCATATGAGGGAAAAGGTCAAAAGCAATCATCGATTTTCCAAAAGGGGCTAACAAACACGCCAGTCGGCCAGTTCCAGAGCCCAGATCTATCATGTCCAGTGCTTCCAAATCCACAATTTCCCGGATGGCAGGTAAAAGATTTTCCTGGTAATCTTCTCTGGCGATGAGTCGTTGATAGTTTTGTGCTTGCTGTTTATAAACCTGTTTGTGATCTGTCATCTGCGTCTCTATTTTTCTGGCAGGGACATGGCAAATGCCACTCCCTGATCCACCCAATCCTGAAAATCAGCTTCTTTTTGATAACCCGGCTCTTCAATAACGATCCACCCTGTCATTGGCCTCCCGGTTAGATCAAAAACCTTTGCGTTTGGCCTTGAGAGGGCTTCTTGATAATTTTCCGGTCCAACCCTGATAATCAGATCCTCCTGATTTACTCCACAGGCCATATTCCCACCAAACAAGAAACCAATACCGCCAAACATCTTCTTTTCCAGAAAACCGGGATGGTCGGAAATCAGCTCGCGGATCCGTTGGGAGAGGCCTTCATCAAAAGTCATAAAAAACTCCCTTCACCAATACTACTATTCCTACCTTGTGGACGGTCAAGTCAACCTGGAAATTAAAATATAGGATTATTCTATCCAATGTCCAGAACCTGGATCAAGTCGAGGCTAAATTTAATATCGCTGGCAGAAAAGTCTGCTTTTTTACCAGTTTTTTTCTCATACAAATCAATCACTTGGCGAGGAGTATGACCTCGAAACTCACTGACAGAATGAATTCCACAATCATAAAGAATCCTTGCAAATGCAGGACCCACTCCATAGGCCCTTACCAGGTCTGACAATCCCACAAGGTGAATAAATATTTCACTGGGAATTCCAAGGTCAGCAGAGTATGCGACTAGATCTGTGTTTTTCTTGGCCAAATCAAATAAATTGTGTGAGTTCTTTATTCCTGCAGCCGCCAGTTTTTTTATATCCCTGGGTTCAAAACCCGTAAACCTATCCAGGGGAACTGGATTGGGAAGATAACTATTGGCTTCTCGCCGCAGCAATGTCAGATAATTTTCACTAATGCCTGAAATAGAAGAAAATTCCAGAACCTTTTTCTTATTTTTCAGGGCTGAGATCAAATCAGCCAGGGTTAGGATACCCTGTTCCGCAAGGATCCGAAAGTTAACTTCCAGGTCTTCTTTTAGAGGCCTGCGGCTGGGAATTAGATCACGGCCGAGAAGGTCCTTTTTCATTTCCTGGAGAGAATAATTTGAGGTATCAATATGATATGACGGGGCCATAGATACTCCATAGTAAAGTGAGTGTTATTTATTGTACTGTAGGTCTGGAAAATGAATATTGAGTTATCTTTAAGCAAGGAGCGATTTGAGATATTGCAAAATCGTCTGAAGCATAATCAATCCCAGGATAATCGCCAAGAATTTAAATGTGTTCGTCCCGGAAAAACGCCAGATCTTGTACCATAAAGATGACCATAAGGTCTCAGTTTGAACCTCTTCTTCAACAGGTGTCTCAATAGAAATTCTCTCAAATTCATGGTCCCCTTCCGAGTTGTTGAAGATAAAACCATTCACCTCACCATTTTCATTCTCTAGAAAAGTAATATCAAAACGGTAAAAATATGAGAGATGGAAAAAATCATTTTGAGCGATGGGTTCAAGTTTCATCCACGCTTTATCCGGCATCAGTTTCAAAACAAGTTCACCGTCTTCAAGATCGACCGAATAATAATCAAAAGCCATATCCAGATCATCTGGACCGCGATAGGTACCCAGATACTTGTTATAAGTTGTTGGATCTTGGTCAATAAACGAATATGATTCTCTGATATCCGCTTGGCGTCCACTCTCTGTCTGGGCAAAAATACTATAATCAAGATTGTCGGTAAAAAGGTTTTCCATTTCATAAACATGATAGCCCGCAGCCAGTTCCTGATCGAGATCAAAGACCTTCACCTGTTCAAAATTGTGAAAAAGGTACAGGTAAATCAGGTTTTCTTTCAAGTCATATATGGTGGAATATTGGGTTGGATAATCATCTCCCAATTGGGTTGCGCTTAAGATATCGCGCATCAAATCCACAGTTATACTTCCAGCGTTTTCGAACATGCTCCGGGCCGTCCAGTAGCGCACACAATAACGGCATTCATTTTCGTTTGTAATGGATTGATAGAAGTTGGTTCCAACTTGAAATGACCCTCCCCGGATGATTTGATGAGGTTCAATAATGACAGAGTTTCCCGCGGCGTCACCAAATAAAAACTGGAAAGCCCAGGTATCATAAGCATGATATTCATCAAAGAGATCCAGAACACACTCAACATCAGCACACGCTTCCAGGGCTTTGGCAGGCAGAGATCCTTGATATTTAGGCTTGTCGCTTTGTTCAACTTTGAATGGCTCTTCAACTGCCATGGCGTCAAAGAATAGCCCCTGGTCATTCATGCCGCCCTGCCATATAAAACCTTCATATCCTACAAGGGCCCGCCCAAATTTTCCTGCCTCAGATGGGAAGAACCAGATCCGGGTATCCGGATTTATATAGTCCTCATTATTCCCCCCAAACACATTTTCATCATCCATTCCATAGATCACTGTACAACCCGCGTCATAGAACGAAGAAGTTTCATTTATAGGTTCAGTGTCGAATTTATGCCCGGTGACACCGGGAAACACAACACCGCTCAGCAGCAGCGCTAATACCAGTGCCAGGCCAGTCTTTTGCAGTGGATTTCTCATCGTTATAATTATCCGGATAGTTATTTCCGATCAGCTTATCTATTTTAACAGCAGTAAAGCTCCAGTACCCCCGTCGTTGGGACTGGATTTGTAATTCTTAAGAGTTATTCAAGTAAGAAGAAATGGAGTGGAAATAGTTTTTATTCTGGCTTCTCTGAATCATAGAAACGGAAATTATTCTTCCCATCCTCTTTAACCTTGTAGAGGGCAGCATCAGAGGTCTTCATCAGATCAAATTCAACCACATTGCCCTTTTCAGAGAAGCTGATACCGATACTAACGGTAATCAAAATCGTTTGATCCTGGATCTGAAAAGGATCTGAAATTCGGCTGATAACCTTTTCTGCCACTTTGACAACATTTTCCTTTGTACGGATGTTTTCAAGGACTATGATAAACTCATCTCCCCCAATTCTGGCCACAGTATCACTATCCCTGACCGATCGCTGGAGGCGGGTCCCCAGTTCTTTAAGGGCCAGATCTCCATTATGATGGCCAAATTGATCATTCACGTTTTTAAAATCATCGATATCAATAAATAGTACTGCTACCAGGTGTTGATCATCCGAACGACGATTATTGATTTTCAAGAATTGATTCTCAAGGTACTTACGATTCGGTAAATTGGTTAGGGGGTCATGTAAAGTCTGGAAAACCAACTGGCGCTCATATTCCTTTCTTGCGGTGATATCCCTCAAGATACATTGTATATGTTGAGGATCGCCAACCGAATCTGGTACCAGAGCCAAACTTATCTCTACCGGGATCTCTGATCCATTTTCCTGTCGGAGTACATTTTCAAAGACCGGGAGATCTGACCCAGCCAGAATATCGTTGAGATACGCTGGTTTATCAATCTCGACATCTCCACCAAACCAATGGGAAAAATTTAGTCCGATAAAGTCTGGTTCCAGAAAACCGAGCAATTCTGCCGCTTGGGGATTGGATTTTAAAACACACCAATTCAAATCCAATATTAAAACCCCATCATTAGTGCGCTCAAATAAGGCCTTGTAACGGTCTGCATTAGCCTGGGTTTCCTTAAATACCTTTTTTATTACCGTATCCGCTCTCCAAATATATAATGCCGCCAGAACTGTAAATATTGATTGGATCATATAACGTGTAATATCCGCTGGCAGTGGGGCTGGCTGGGCCAAGATTCCTAATTGCTCCAGATAGAACACGATCAGATTTGCTGCCAGGGTGACTCCCGTGATGATCAGGGTAGATTTTCCGCTGATTGCCAATCCGGCAAACATTACGATCAAAACCTGGCCGAGAATGTTTACACCCCTGATCCCAGAGATCAGTGCCAAATCCAGGGTCAGGACCAACCAACCCAGGATCGCTATGATCCACCCCGCCATTTCCACTTTCCTCTTTTTAAGAAGATAAAAGGAAAAGATCATGGCCAATGTACCTACCGCAGAAGCCGGCAAGATCTCAGGATGATCCGGGGCGAAGATGGCGGAGACCGCCATGATGAGCACCATCATCACAATCGCTGCAATCTGGGTTGCAATCAAGATATTGGCCCGACGATGTAACTCGGGATCAGAAAAATGAGGAACTGCAAATAATCTTTTCATTGTAAGAATAACCAATTCGGCGAGTTGGATAACAAATAAAGTTAGTTATATTCCATAATATAGGATATCTGAAAAACAAGCCTAACAGCTTTGTTATCGTAAAGGGAAAACCCAATATTTATGCTTACAAAATCCAAATTTCTGGGGTTTACAGAGAAAAACCAGTCTAATTTGATTAAATTATCCCCTCAAATACCCTTAGGGTTCAGATCTATGTCATGAAAAACGAGAATCGGTCCTTCAAAGTAAAAAAGAGCCAATTGATTCCTCTAGGAGATTGATCTAGGCTCTTATATCGTTAGTTGAAATCGAGTTGTTCTGGTGTTATCAAATGCACGCCAGTTTCCTGAAGTTTTGCTTCATTCTTCTCTATGACACTTTCTGCATCATTGCTGTAGTTACTGTGAGCACCCTGAATAAGGAAAACGTCATAATCATATTCCAGACCCCCCAGACTTGTCGCACGTACACAGCCCTGGGTCACAAGGCCGGTGATGAGTAAATGCTTGATACCCCTGGCTTCCAGGTCACTTTGCAGCGTTGTACCAAGGAAGGCATTGCCTTGTTTCTTTTGAATTATTAGATCAGTTGTTTTTGGTTTAATATCAGGATGGAACTGCCAGCCATCAGATCCTTTTTCCAGGATGGAATCATTTTCATGCTGGATATACACTACCCTGACTCCAAATAAATGGGCTCTGGTCACCAGGGCATTGATGGTTTCAACTAATTGCCAGTCATTAAACACAGGATCATGGCGGGTAAACAAGGCCCGTTGAAGATCGATGATCAACAATGCGGTTTTTTTTGCAGATAGTGAAGTATATTTTGCCATAAAAATCTTCTCCGGTTTTCAACCTTTGTCAAATTGTATCACTCTCCGAATAAGGGTATTTGGTTTGATTTTTCAATTATTTTCTCCGGTTCAAATACAGGGATTTTTGATCGAATCCCAGCCTGGAATATCTCTTCCCGGAAAACATCATCCAACTGCTTCCAGTTGGATGCGCTGCATTGATAGCTATCCCCAAAGGCCCGGATATATTTTTCTTTCACACTGGGGAATAGCTGGTCCAGTTTTTGATAGTAATAATCCCTCGATCCGGGCCGTAATGTCATACCAAAAGCAGGAATGATATAACTCGCCCATGAGTCAGCTGCTTTTTGGACGATCTGGCGAATATTCTCGGGGTCATCCTCCAAAAAAGGCAGGATGGGCATCATGGTCACTCCAGTGAGAATTCCGGCATCCGTCAATATCCGCATCGCCTTAAATCGTGAAGATGGAAGTGGTGCGCCAGGCTCAACCTTACTGGCCAGCTCATCATCCGCGGTGGTTATTGTAAAACTAACTGCCGCGTATATCTGGTTTATCTCTGATAACACATCAATATCCCTGAGTACCAGATCGGACTTAGTCAAAATGTGGACAGGGAATTGATAGTTCTGGATAATCTCCAGTGCGCCTCTGGCCAATCGGTATTCCTTTTCAATTGGCATATACAGGTCATTCATCGACCCAAATCCAATCGTCCCACGAACCCGTTTACGTGGCAACGCATCCTTCAACAGCTCAAGGGCATTCACTTTAACGCGGATATCCGCGAGATCTCCCAAGCGGTAGCATTCCGAACGCGAATCACAGTAAATGCACTGGTGCTGGCAGCCCCGGTACAAATTCATATTATATTTCAGACCAAACCAGTTGTCTGGCTGCTTTACATGATTGAGGATGGTCTTGGCAGTGATTTCGGTGACCATAGATGGTCTGGTAACCTTTCCCATAAGGGAAAGGTTACCAGAATATTAATTTGAAATGCAGGAATTCATCTACTCAATACCCCCTAGGGTAATTCAGGGGATTTCGTCAAAAACTGCCTGAGAGCCAAAACCAACGCCCACCATACTAGGTCCAGTATGTGCGCCCAATACCAGGGACATCGGTCCCGTCGGCAGCCAGTTGCACTTGTAAATCTTGTCGATTTGTTCTTTCAGCATTGAAGCGCCATCCGGATTGAAGGCATGCAGCACCTGGACCCGGAGTTCACTTCCAGGCGCATGTTTCTTTTTGATCTGTTTAACCAGCCCCAGTATGGCACCCTTAAACGAACGAACCATACCGAGCTGTATATAGGTCCCATTTACCTTTTCCACACCGATCATGGGCTTGATTTTGATCAGAGAGGCGATCACGCCTTTCATATGGCTGATGCGTCCACCGTGAATTAAGTATTTAAGCTCGTCCAACGTATAGACACTCTCACAAGCATCCCCTATCTTTTGGACAAGCTGAAGGATGCGATCCACAGCCCAGCCTGCCTTGCTGGCTCGTGCTGCAGCCTCAACCTGCCAACCCGCTACTGCTGACAAGGTTTTGGTATCAAAATGAGTGACATTGGCTTCCGGGGCTAATTCAGCACCAGCCAGGGCAGAGTTGTAGGTACCACTCAATCCCGAGGTCATGTGAATTGACAAGATATCAGGGTCTTTTTTCGCCAAGTTGCTGTAGAGTTCAGCAAACTGCCCCACGGAAGGCTGGGATGTGATTGGCAAGTTGCTAGATTTTTCTAGCAGGTCATAAAAATCCTTCGGTTCAATATCAATTCCTTCCCTGTAGGTTTTCCCATCGAGGGTAACATTTAGGGGGACTGAATGTATATTGAATTTTGCTGCTTCTTCAGCTGAAAAACTCAAGTCGGTGCCGCTATCAGTAACTATTTGCATTAAAAACTCCTTATCTATAGCCGCCTAGAATTTCTTACCCATGCTGAGGCGATCTTCGGCGTAATATCCCAAACTTTCATAAAAGGACTGTACTTCCGAATTATTTGCCCGGATCTGTAAATTCAGCTTGGGACATCCCATGCCGACCAGGCGCGACTCTACTCTTTTCATCAATGATGTGCCTATACCCCGGCGTTGATACTCTGGATCCACCCCTAGATAATAAACCCATCCGCGGTGGCCATCAAATCCAGCCATGGCAGTACCCACAATCTGTTCTTCCAAAAGAGCAACCAGGAAGAGCTCTGGTTGTACCTCTCGTTTGGTTCGGATATCGCGGGCAGGGTTGTTGTGGGGTGGAGCATCCGGGAAGACCTTATCCCAAAGTTTGATGACGTTCTCTTTATCTGATTCGCGAAATGGACGAATAGCAATTTTCAATAGGTTATATTCATTGGAATCTTACCTGCTATCAATGATAGCAGTGAATTTAAATTCTCTTCCAATTGTCTCCGATTATATCAAACATGATTGGCTATTTTCCCTCCTGAGGATGTTATGAACGAAATAGTGACAGGAGTAATTTTTATTAGATCTCAGGAAAAAATGCCAGTCCCAGCGCTCCCGGTCCAACATGTGTGCCAACTACCGGACTAACGTCCGAGAGATGGGTCTGGGGAGGATTAAAGCGCTTCTTAACTTTTTCTACCAGCAACTTTCCTTCTTCGAGGCAATCAACATGGACAACGCCGGCTTCCGCCATCTTGCCTGACCCCAATCGTTCTGCCGCAATATTCAATAGCTCATCGACACCTTTTCTCTTGGTTCTTGTCTGAGAAAGGGGCTGAATCCTTCCATCCTCAAAATGCAGAATAGGCTTGATGTTTAATGCCGTCCCTAATAGTTTTTTTGCTCCACCGATCCGGCCGCCTTTATGCAAGTATTCCAGGGTGTCAACCACAAAGAGGAGGTGTGTATGGTCGCGAACTAATTCGGCCCGATTTGCTACTTCATCAATTGATTTTCCCGAGGCAGCGGCTCGGGCAGCGGCCACAGCAACCAGTCCTTCCCCAATCGCACAAAAGAAGGAGTCCACTACCCTGATAGGAAGTCCGGGCAAAAATTCTTTAGCGGCTTCTGCACTATCCACAGTTCCACTGATCTTTGAAGAAGCCAGTACATTCACAATGCCGGCGCATTCATCAGCCAGATTTCGGAAAAATTCCTTAAACTCTACAGCCGAAGGCTGGGTGGAGGAGGGCAGGGATTCAGATGTTCTCAAGTGCTGGTAAAAAGTATGGGGATCGATATCCACGCCATCACGAAAGCAGTGGTCATCCCAGATCAACCAGAGGGGTATGACCCGGATATCCAATTCCTTGATCAATTCTTCGGGCAATGAAGAAGAACTATCGGTAACAACCAGGATCTTGTCATTATTCATTGAGCTCTCCATAAAGGACTGGATCTCTACCAAATAAAACGACTATTTTCCTTTTTCGTAACGATTGGATATCTCACCAGGCGAAAAATCAAATGAGCAGTGTCTATTTTTCGTATCAAAACGGTTAAACCATTACTTATACTTATTTCCAGCCTGAAAGGCTTTGGTAACTTTATCTCCAATCTGATGGTAATCCCGGGCTTTAGCTGCATAGACAAATGGAGCGATCAGGCTGATATCAGGGTGCCCGTTCTCCGGAAGCTTATCCTTGTCAACCTTTACATCCATAATCTCTCCCACAAACTGGGTATGCAGGCCAATTTCGAAGTGATGCAGCAGTTTACACTCCAGGATCATTGGGAATTCTTCGACATAGGGAGCATCCACCAGGTCGGAGCGGATGGGTGTCAGTCCTGTTACCTGGAATTTATTCACATCCCTTCCAGAGGCGATACCAAAATAATCTGCTTCCTCAGCATACTTTACAGAAGGAACACTCACTGTATAGGCACCTCTCTCCAATATATTCCCATAGGTATAAGTTGCTTTGCGGAGCGATATCGTAAGACAGGGAGGTTTAGAACAGCATATTCCACCCCAAGCGATGGTCATGATATTGGGCTGGCCCTCTTTATCATAAGAGCCAACGCACCAGACAGGCGTCGGGAAAATTAACGTTTGTGCACCAAGGGATTCTTTCACAGCCTCTCTCCAGATAATAATTAATAAGGAATTTTGCAGCTTATTTTAAATGTCCTTCTATCAAGGATACACCAAAATCCGCAATGTGCTGGATCTCATCTTTCTGATGATAGCGCTTACGAAAACTCAGGATTGCATTTTCCTTGGTGACGAGGATGTGGGGTTCCGTCTCCCCTTTTTTACCACTTAGCGGTGAATCTCCCACCCACATGTTAATCTTGTCCACCAACGATTGTGTGATCCACCTGACTGCGGCAGCCGAATTATTGGAGATGCAAGTAAACTCATTCCCAAGCAGGTGTTCATCACTCCGGAGCATAACTGCACCCTCAAAGTTTGGGATCTGGGATTCGGCAATCATCATATTTAATAAATATTTCTTGTAGAAGAACCTGGAGGTTTTGCTTAGTTCACCCGCTGCCGAGAGGCTGTTACTTTTTGCGGGTATTAACAACAAAAAACCTTCTTTGTATTTGTTTTCTTTGCTGATCCATTGAGTGATTGGAGTGGAATCATTGGCTGTGATCATGGTCATAGACCAGGGGATTCCATTGGTATTGCCCTCTCTCGCAACCCGAACAAGCCCATCCAGCGCTGGAGTGATCGGTTGGCTGCGGAACTGGTTCAGGGTATCGCTGATCTTTTGAGCAAACTTTTCCTTGGAAAGTTTGCCGCTGCTGGGATGAGCGGTCAACCTGACCATTTCTCCAGATTTGAGCACAAGGCTAACACTATGATTCTGGTTTCCACTCCCAGAACTGAAGGTCATAACTGCCACACTTTCAATCTCCTCAAAAGGAACTTCCCGGTCGCTCCGCTTCCAGATTCTCTGCTGCCTGATGTAAACGATCCTGCGTTCGGTATCAAATAAACAGCTGTTTTGCTGTCCGACAAATAATAGGAAAACTAGCAGCAGAATACAAAAAACCAGTGCGGCAACCCGCCAGGGTAACCCTGAGCGCCAGATCAGGACAGTGATCACCAGTGAGACAGCCGCAGCAAGAAATAAAAAACCGGGGCCGTTTTTAACACCCCAGTTTCCAGAATTTTGTTCTCTACTCCAGCCTGCCATAATCAACCCTCCTGTGTTCAAACTTGGATCGGGTATATTCCATTTGAAAAGGGTAACACAAAACTCTCCCTTGGCCCCGTTCAGTAGGTTCACCAAGATGACAGGAGGTAAAAGGCTGGGAATTAAAAATAGTTCTAAACTGGGACTGGGTTATTTCAAACCAGAATGAACAAAACTCTGGATAAATCTGCGCTGAAATATCAGAAATGTAATAAAAAGTGGGGCTGCGACCATCAGGGTTGCCGCTGTCAATAAAGACCACTGAGCTCCAATTTCCCCCAACTGTGTAAACCTGACCAAGCCTGCTGTTAAGGGGCGGCTTTTATCGCTATTGGTGATGATCAATGGCCAAAGGAACTCATTCCAGTGCCAGGTTGCTGACGAAAGGCCAAATGCTATCAGAGACGGGACGGATGGGGGCAAATACACATTCAGGATCAACTGCCACCACGAGCAGCCATCGATCACTCCTGCATCCACCAGATCCCTCGGTACACTCATAAAAGCCTGACGCATCAGAAAAGTGCCGAACGCAGAACCAAAATATGGAATAGCTATCGCCAGGCGAGTGTCAAATAGTCCTAGGGTACGAATAGTGGCGAAATTGGGAGCCAGGAGTGCCGAGGTAGGAATCATCATCTGCAGTAAGACAAAAAAGAATATCCAGCCTTTTCCAAAGAATTCATAGTTTGCAAAAGCAAACCCAGCCAAGACAATCGTAATCAGTTGGACAACCAGAATAATCAAAACCACTACAATTGTATTGATGTAATATTGACCAAAAGGAGCCAAAGACCAAGCCCTGGTGTAGTTTTCAAAGGTGAGCGTATTGCTGAACCAGACATCACCCCTACTCATGGGATCATTGGCAGGGCGGAGGGAAGCAATAATTGCCCAAATGACAGGAACGGACCAAAGCAAAGCCAAAAACGTAGCCATCAGGTTTGTTATCCAGGTGCCCAATTTTTTCAACGTTTTTCGGATACTTATATTTTCCATAAACGCCTCAGACCTCCTTTCGATCCGAAGTTATCAAATTGGTCACTGTAAAAGCCAAGAGTACGATCACAAAAATAACTGTGATTGCAGCAGATGTACCAATGTCTTGGTACTCAAAACGTTCCAGCCAGAGTTCGAATAACAAAACAGTACTCGATCGGCTGGGGCCACCGCTTGTTAGAACAAAGATATGGTCCACCGTACGAAAAGAATCAATAAAGGCAATGATAGTGATAAATAAAGTCGTGCGCCTTAAGAGCGGGAATGTGATTCTCCACAAAGATTGCCAGCCGTTAGCCCCGTCCAGGGCAGCCGCTTCATAAACATCATCGGGGAGATTCTGCAACCCCGCAAGATAAAAGACCATATAATATCCAGAATTTTTCCAGATCGCGACAATAACAACGGATAATAATGCAAGATTGGGATTGCCAGTCCAGTTTTCCGGACCCGAATAACCCAAAAATCGAAGTGTTGAATTAAATAAACCATAATCTGGGGTAAAGAAAAATAACCAGATCGTTGCTGCGCTGACCATTGGCAGAACCATGGGATGGAAGAAAGCCAACCGGAATAATCCGATCCCGCGGACTTTACGATTCACAAGCAGCGCGAACAGGAAGCCCAGAATAATACTGATCGGCACCGTGCCCAAGATGTAGGTAAGGGTATTCTTGATAACATCAATAAAATAAGGGTCGGTAAAGAGATCAACATAATTCCCCCAGCCAATAAATGTTGGTTCCCGGAACTTGGCGATATTCATCCGCTGCAGGAAGAAGCTCTGATAAAACGACAGCAATACAGGCCAAGCAGTGAACAAAGCAACAAATGCTGCTGTAGGGAAAACCAATATATAGGGAAGGGATTTAGATCTTTTTCGAGAGGCTTGCACGAAATATACTTGCTCCTCGTAATAATGGGGTGACCTCGAGATGTGAAGGTCACCCCATTATAAATTAACTTTCAATCAAGATTAGGGACAAAAATCTGCCATGGCAACATCTGCTTCGATCTGGGCTGCGGCCATTGCGTCGGCAGGTGACATTTCGCCATTGAACGCTCTCTGGATGTAATCGTGGAAGATCCCGCGGACCTGTCCAAGATTCTGGGTTGCGAGCTCAGCACCCGCAAACTGGAGCACATCACGGGTAGCTAACGCCTGAGGAACATCCGCTGTGTAAGCTAACATCGCATCAGTTTCATAAGCGCTGGCCCGGCTGGCTATATATCCAGTATTAATACTGTAATCGGCAACGTAATTCGGGCGAGAAATGAATTCTACAAACTTCCAGGCCGCATCCTGTTGTTCCTGAGGCGCGCCTTTCATGATGTAGAAATTTCCGCCACCGGGAACGCTAGCGAAAGTATCAACTTCTTTACCAGGATAGGCCATCACACCAACTTCAAACTCAGCCTGGGCGAGAATTCCAGTTAGGGATCCAGAAGAATGCACAATCATAGCCGTTGAACCACTGGCAAAATCAGTTGTTGCTGTGGGCCAAACCGCTTGAACACCTGCTGGCATCGCCCCATAAACGGCAGAAAGATCGTTATAGAACTCAACTGCCTCGATAACTGCCGGATCGTCAAATACGACAGTGCAATCATCGGAAAGAATGTTCTGTCCATTACCAATTGCCAAGGGTTGGAAGAGCCAATACGGCCAACCGGTTGGGAATTGCAATCCCCAATTAGTAGCATCGCCTTCTTTGGTGGTCAGGAGCTGTGCAGCATCAGCCCAGCTCTGCCAGCTTGTTGGAGTTTCTAAACCAGCTGCTGCAAACATATCGGCGTTGTAATACATCACCACTGCGCTGCGCTGGAAAGGAATGCTCCAAAGCTGTTCATCATAGTAGGAATTTGCCAAGAAAGCGGGCAGGAAATCTGCCACATAGGCATCGCCACCTTCCATGCCAGCGACGTATCCATCAAGGGGAGCAATGTAGTCAGCATTGATCAAGTCATACAACGCTGTTGCCAGCATCACACCCAGGGCCGGCGGTTCACCGCCGCCATCGATGGTTGTTTGAATGGCTGTTTGCACATCACCATAACCGCCAGAGAAAACCGGCTCAACAGTAATATGGGGATACTCTGCCTGGAACTCCTCAATGTAGCCATTCAGAATGGCGGCAATAGGGGCGTCCACAGCAACAGGATAGAAGACCTGGAAGGTTACTGGTTCCATGGCTGCTTCTTCCTCTTCCTCAGCCGGGGCAGCATCCTCTGCAGGGGCTTCCTCTTCAATAGGGGCAGCTTCTTCCTGTACTGGTTCTGCGGCAGGTGCCGGAGCACAAGCTCCCAACAACAGGCCAAGAATCAGGACTACTGCAAATATCTTGGAAAACACTTTATTCTTCATATTCCTCTCCTTTCTAAAGATATATTGTGAGAATTTTTCTATCTGATCATACGGACAATATTTAATTCAATGATCTCAGAGTTAAAACACAACTTGCTGTAAGTTACAGCCTGGTTATCCAGGGTATAAATCGTTGACCGAACACCAAGAATTGGCGTACCAACCGGCAGTTCAAAATATTCGCTGATCGCTGCCGGAAGAGCTTGAGCGCGGATATAGGATTGGATTTGATGCAATGGTGTATTAAGCGTCTTTGTCAGTACTTCCACCAGGTTACCTTTAAATGTATCCCAGCCGGTTATTTGTAGATCAATTTCTGATGGCAAATAATCCTCTACATAGATCACGGGTTTTTGATCAGCCAGAACAATTCGTTCAATATATCGCACCGAGGTATTCGATTTCAGTTTGAGAACATCACTCACTTCAGGTGGTGCCTCAATGATCTCCGTCAATAGTGTTCTAAAATCTGGTGTATAGCCAACGGCCTGGATAATCTGGGCAAAAGGGGAAAACTCATTCAGAGAATCCTGGATATAGGGTGGCTGAGCGACAAAGGTACCAATACCGTGCCGCCTGACAATCACGCCTTCATTTTCAAGAGTGACATAGGCTTCCCGCAGTGTATTCCGACTGACGCCAAGGTCCTTGGCAATCGAAGCTTCTGACGGCAACTGATCATTGCGTTTAAGATTATTCTGGGAAATATAGTTGAGCATGTGCGTTTTTACTTGGTTGAAGCGTGTATCGGTTGTGATAGCCATACTCATCCTGAGTGGTTAAAGTTGATCTATGAACCAATAATAGGACAAGAGGTTGGACGTCCTATGACCTTATCATAAAATATTTAAAACCCCTTGTCAACAGGGTTCCCTATGACAAATATCATGTTTTTCTAATCTTGGATTGGGTTCTGGGCGAGGCAGGAATTCGGGGAAATTCAGGTTAAATTCAGCAGAAATCTTAACACTGCCTGATTAAATTCATCAGGTTTTTCGGCTGGAAGGGCGTGCCGGGAATCTTTTATAATAATCAATTCAGCATTGGGCATCAGCCTGGTATAGCTTTCTTTTTCCACATTCGAAAAATAGTCCCCCTCGGCGCCGATCACCAATGTCGGTGCCTCAATTTCCCCCAATCGCCCCAGAACACTCCAGCCAAAAACCGCTTTCAAAGAAGCCAGGTAGGACGGCTTGTGATTTGCCGCCCAGCGCCGGACGAACACCTGCCTTAGTGCTTCATGTTCTGGCTCAATGAAAAATCGCTCCGCCAGTACCTTTCCCATTTTTTCAAGCCCAAACAACCTGACGATCAACAGCCGTTTCCAGTAATCTGTCCTGTCCTTTAAATTATGGGCGATCAATTCCGGTACGCTGTTGACGATCACCAGGCTGCGAACCAAATCCGGGCAATCCAGGGCCAGTTGAAATGCCACCATGCCGCCGAGGGATATGCCTACTATATAAACGGATGTGTATTCCAGCGCCTTGATCAGCTGGGCAGTATCCTCAGCAAAAAGTTTTATACTGTAGGGACCGGGTGTTTTACTCGAGCGCCCATGTCCACGCAAGTCGATGTTTATTACCTGGAAGCGACTGGAAAATTCGGGTAGCTGCTTTTCCCAGTCCTGGCTGCTGGATCCCAGCCCGTGGATCAGCAGCATAGGTTCTCCCCGTCCGTGGATTTCGTAATAGATCTCGGTGGTTTCAAGATTTATCGTTGGCATATACACTCACAATCAGTATCTTCGTTTTTTTCCTCTTTAGGTTTGAGTATATCTCGATAACGAAAATTTCACCGGGTAGGAGTTGTAAGGGGATTGTGTTCAACTGGATTTAGTTCCAGCTAGAATCCACAAAGAAAACAGGATCCATCATTATCCAGAGGTTTCTGAGCAGGGGCATAATAGGCAATAACAAAATCGGTGAAAGAATCGGGGCAACAACCGCCAAGGGATAGGCCCACCACTTTGGTTTCCTTGCAGCTCTGTTTTTGGGGAGTGAATAAACCGGTAAATAGATCATCAAACCATATACAAAAAACCAGAAGCCTGCCAGGATATTTGTGGGGCTTATGCTCATCTCAGCAATTGACCCCGTCAATCCAAAAAGAAGAAGGACATGAGCAGGTGGGAAATCAAAAAAGTGCAACAATACCGTCCAAACCAGGAACATGGGGATAAAAACGATCACGCTATGAAATAGTACTGTATGTAAATAGTTGGCTGATGCTGTAATAAATGCCTGGCCAACCTCTGCCCCAAAAAGGGGAGCTAAATTAGTCATGGATACTGTTACAGCCTCTTCCAATAAAGCCAGAACTGTACAAAATAATGGAAAGGTAACCTGCCAGGGCATGTGAATACCTTGAACTACATCCCGGATGGGATCTCTAAAAAAGTACATGAGCGAACCGCCCAGGACTATCCAAATCAGGATCAAACCCCAGACCATCTTAATTACAGCTTTTTCATGAGACGGAGATTCGGAGGCAAGAACCAATAATGAGATCAACGAAACCACCAGGGCCGAATATATGCCAATAGCTTTCACAAGGCCTTGGGCAGAGATGCGGGACAAGATTCGTTGGAAATATTTAACCATTTTTCTCATATTAATTTCTGTTCTCCTTATATATATACAAGGGGAAAGGACAAAAAGTTTAATGGTTGGCGTTTACCCTTCATCTAACATCCCAGCTAAGGCTGACACAAATCTGCCACATTTCTATGCTAAACTGGGTTTATGACCTTGAAGATACTGGTAGTTGACGACGAAACTTCGGTAACCGATTTGATCGGATACAACTTAAAAAAAGCCCACTATGAGGTCCTGGTTGCCCATGATGGGGAAGCCGCACTACAGGCCGCAGAAAAACACAAACCCGATCTGATCCTGCTGGACCTAATGCTGCCCAAAATAGACGGGCTGGACGTCTGCCGGGAACTGCGCAAGACCAACCAGGTGCCGATCATCATGGTCACGGCCCGGGGCGAAGAAACAGACCGGGTAATAGGCCTGGAGCTGGGAGCTGACGATTACCTTTGCAAACCGTTCAGTATGCGCGAGCTGATGGCCAGGATCAAAGCTGTGCTCCGTCGAAATCAAAAAGAAATCATAAAGAATCCGGCGGCAGCTATCCTGACGGGTCCCTCAGGCCTTGTTCTAGATGAAGATTTCAGAATGGTGACAATTAACGAAATTCCTCTGCCTCTGACCCGGCTGGAGTTTGACCTTATCCAGCATCTGGTCCTCAATAGTGGAAGAGTTCTTTCCCGGGAACAACTGCTCAGCCAGGCCTGGGGGTACGATTTTATAGGCGGATTACGAGCCGTAGACAGCGCCGTAAAACGACTGCGCAAGAAAATTCAGCAAATAGATCCTGGACTGACTTTAATCGAAACTGTCAGAGGGATTGGATACAGATTGGTGAAGTGACCTGATGCGAACCCCGATCCGGCTGCGGCTGTCATTCAGCCATCTTCTGGTTTTATTAATAGGCATGGTTTTAGCCGGGATCCTGGTCTGGTTAGCCGTGGAAGAAATCTACCTAATCACCCAGCGGGAGAATTTGCTTGCCCAGGCTCGCTTAACTGCTGCTGCATTGGAGGGTTCTTCTGTACCTATCTTTGCACCAGATAGTTATTCTCAGACTACCAATGTCACCCCCGGCATTCATTCCCGGCTATTGGATGAAGGCGGTGCTGTTGTCATTGGTGTTCCCTTCCCGGAAGGAGAAGACCCCGTTCAGGTTCCTCCCTACGAAGATCCTGGATTTGTAACGGCCGATGAGTTAATCCTGCGTCCCGAAATCCAGTCCGCGCTGACCGGCGTGCCAGAAACCGCTATTCGCAAGATTGATGCTTTGGATGGCAGGCGTGTGCTGTATGCTGCCGCACCGATATATGGAACAGAAGAAAAGATCATTAATTTGGTTTATTTGGCAACGCCATTGCCAGATCGGGGACTTCCAGGAAACCTGAGTTTGCAGCTATTTAGCGCCGTACTGCTGGCAGGATTATTTGCCAGTATCGCCGGTGTTTTATTAGCCAGGAGTATTGCCCGCCCACTGGAAAAACTGGACCAGGCCGCGGCCGCAGTGTCTGGCGGAGACCTGTCTCGGCAAGTCCCAGCTGTTGGAAATATCAGGGAATTGGAAAACCTGGGGCAAACATTTAATGAAATGACCAACAGTCTGCGCCAATCCGATCAAGCCAAAAACGCCTTTATCGCCGATGTCACTCATGAACTGCGCACACCCCTGACCGTTATCAAGGGAACCGTAGAAACACTTGAAGACGGAGCCGTGGATGATTTAGCTGGAAGGGGAAAGCTGCTGCGCTCCATGAACCTGGAAACCAACCGCCTGATCAAGTTGGTCAATGATCTGCTGGTTTTAACAAGGTCGGATGCCGGTGCACTTTCCCTGGATATTCAATCCTTTAATCTGGCCGAGGTAATTCAAACTCGCTGTGAAGTTATGGAACCATTGGCAACCCAAAGCAGGATCCAGCTTAAACAGGAAAAATCCGCTGCTTTACATCCTCTGGTAATGGGTGACCCGAATCGCACCGCCCAGGTACTGGACAATTTGCTACACAACGCGCTACGCTATGGACCCCAGAAGTCCGACATATTGATCTCCATAAATAATTCGGGGGCGTATACCCTATGCTCAGTATCTGACCGGGGTTCGGGTATCTCGCCTGAGCACCTGCCGCTAATATTTGAGCGCTTTTACCGGGTGGATAAATCCCGTGATCGTGAAAGCGGAGGCTCCGGGCTGGGCTTGGCGATCGCCCGGGCACTGATCGAAGCCCAGGGAGGATCAATCAAGGCCGAAAGCAAGATGGGGGAAGGCACCATTATCACCTTCACCCTCCCAACGTCAAATTTGCCCAAAAACTGACCATTTTCTGACCCACTCCTGACACGGTTATCTCCTATGATGGAGAAAACCGATATTCATCAACAGGAGGCTTCCATGAAATCCAAATCAAATATTCTCAATACCATTTTAATATGTGCAGTGGTTTTCCTAGCCATTAACAGCGGGGTTCCGACCCGGACAGCCAGCGCCGCGCAGAACAACCCGGCCCCTTCGATCGGAGATGGCAGCTGCAGCACAGGGCGGTCAGTTTCAGTCAGCGGCACAGCGGTAGTCAATGTCACACCAGATCGAGTCTTAATTCAGCTTGGTGTCCAGTCTAATGGCCGGACTCCCCAACTGGTCGAGGCGGCTAACAGTGCCACAATATACAGGGTCATTAAAGCGATCAAGAAGCTGGGTATCGACGAGAAAGATATTGTCACTGATCGCTATGTTATTGACCCTATTTATGATGATTACGATTCATTGACCATAGAAGGCTATCGGATCAACAATATGGTAGCCATCACGCTGCGTGATATTACTAAAGTGAACGACGTTTTGATCTCCTCCCTGAATGCCGGCGCTAACCAGGTTGTGAATGTGGAATTCTATCTGAGAGACCTGCGTAAATACCGCGACCAGGCCCGCGAGCTGGCAATGGTTGCTGCTGGAGAAAAAGCCCAAGACCTCGCTGAGGCCGCTGGTGCTGAAGCGGGCTGTGTATTGAATATTAGCGAAAACACATGGTCATATTTCAGCGGAGGATGGTGGGGACGCAACAACAATCTTTGGACCCAAAACACTGTTCAGAATATTCCGACAGGCAACGGACAGGGAGGAGAATCCGAATTCGGTCCGGTCAACCTGGGGCAGATTTCCGTCCGGGCAGAAGTAAACGCATCCTATACCCTGAAGTGAAAGAAATTTCATAGAGTTGAAAAGCATTGAATGTTTTGGTCTAAACCTTAATCACAAGACTTAATATAAAACACCTCCCACGCAATTAATGAAGGAGGTGTTTTTGTCTAAATCCTATTTACGGCTGGAAGCACTCGCTCTCAACGGAACAGCTGGCCTCATAGTACAAAGCTCGTATGGAGTCAGGCTCTTAGATCATTTATGGTTTTCTTTTTCAAACATATTCGCAAGCAAAATTGGTCCTTGAACAATAACCTGGTTAAAATCAGTACCCAAGGACACGTCCACGTTTGTGTAATTTGATCGACGGTAAGAGGAAAATTACACCTGAAAGAAACAAAACTGACAAGTTGAGCCAAAGAGCAAGATCCCCCGTTCCCAAAACAGCATGATTCATCAGATCCTGGGCATAGGTAAGCGGCGAAAGGTATGATATTCCGCGGGCGATGGTGGACATCTCGGAAAGGGGTACAAAAACGCCGCTAACGAAGAGCAGCACCCAGCGAATGAGTGTACTTGGCATTTGAACATCACCAGGATTTCGGGTAGGGATTGAGCCGAAAATCACCCCCATAGCTGAAAAGGTGAACGAACCGATAACAATCCCTGCTATCATCAACGCTGGTTGGGCGATGGAGGTATTCAGGAAAAGGATACCAATGATTAAAGCAATGGACGAAACCGCTATGGCAAAAAACGCACCAACAGCAATTTTTCCAGCAAGCAAGGTCAGCAGCGACATGGGTGCAGCGAGTAACCTGTCATATGTACCAAGGCGCCGCTCGGTTGGTATGATGAAAGGACCTGCTGCAGCAGCGGTAAAGAAAATGGTGAGCGCCAGCA
>CAZOUN010000040.1:0-23471 GCA_964582965.1 uncultured Anaerolineales bacterium
GGATACTGGAATATGCCCTGATATTTTCCTTTGTAGTCGTTCTCCTGATTGTATTATTGTATTTCTTTGGTGACAGGGTGGAAGCTATCTACCAAGGGATCCTGGATACCATCCGTTCTTTATAGATAAGACCCCGCAACTGATTATCAAGTCCATGTCAATTGGAGGTAATTTTCTTTTAAGCCATCTCCAATTTTGTATTTAACCCTCCCCCTAAGGCGGAGATTGAGGGATCCTATCTGCTATGAAGTACAATACAGCCAAAAGATAGAATTGGAATTTTATCCATGAGAATTGCCCTAACAGCTGACTGTCATTTAACTACACAAGCAAAAAACCCGGAGCGATTTCAGGCGCTTGGTAATATCTTCAAGCAATGTGAAGAAAATGATGTCCAGCTTCTGGTGATCGCAGGCGATCTATTTGATAAAGATTTGCCAAACTATGCTGAGTTTGAAGAACTTTACCAAACCAACAGAACAGGAGATCTAGCCACAGTTATCATTCCAGGGAATCATGACTATCGACTTTCCCAGGGCGCTCTGCTCGGTGAAGGCCTGCAGGTTTACTCTGAACCTACACTCAAACCCCTAAATGATTCCAGGAAGATCCTCTTCCTGCCGTATCAAGAGAACAAAACAATGGGTGAGCTTATTGCTCCTTTCGCAAATGACCTCCAAGGGCAGCGCTGGGTACTTGTCAGTCATGGGGATTGGACAGCCAGCATAAATTCACCAGACCCTTATGAGAAGGGCCTTTACATGCCATTAACCCGTGCTGATCTTCAAACCTTTCAACCAGAATTGGTTTTTCTGGGACATATCCATCTTGCCCAGAGGGATCAGAACATCCACTACCCTGGGTCCCCTTGTCCGCTGAATATCTCTGAAACAGGTTTGCGCGAGTTTTTGATCTTGGACACAGACCGGGGTGAAGTTACCTCCCATCTGGTAGATTCTCCTTTAATTTATTTTGATGAGCGCTTTGTTATGCTCCCGAGTGAAAACGGCCTGGACCTATTGATTTCAGAGGTAGATCATCGAATTGAAAGCTGGAACATTCCAAAAGGTTGGAAAGATAAAGTCCAGATTCGTATTGAAATTTCAGGATCGTCCGGATTCGACAGACAGGAGATTTTGAACACCATTAATAATACTTTTTCAGATTTCACCTATTACAAAGGTGAAGAACCTCAACTTTCAGAATTGATCCACAATGTAGATCCAGATCGAATAGAAATTTCCAATCAGGTAAAAAACTGGATTGACAAACTGGACTGGAGGATCGACCCAGAATCACCGACCAAAATGCAAATTCTCGAACAAGCTTTGAAGATCATTCATGGGGAAAAATAGTGGCAGTAAAAATAAGTAGCATTCAGATCCAAAAGCTAGGCCCTCTAAGTTCTCTCAAAGCAGACCTTGGAATGTTAAACCTTATTTATGGCAAAAATGAAAGCGGCAAGACTTACCTTGTTGAATTCCTGCTGCAATCTATTTTCCGTCATGCCAAAACCTGGAAATTAAGGGACATTAATCCTGAGGGCGCTGTCCACCTTCAGGGTTTGAATAAAGAAACAACAATTTTTTCACCAACCAGCTCCAGGAAGATTGAAGATTACTGGCAAGAAAACGAAAGAGGTTTACCGTTGAATATGGCCCGGCTTCTCGTCGTAAAAGGTGGAGAACTGGCTTTGGCAGGTAGCAGTCCCGGTGGAGTAAACCGGGAGATCTTAAAAAACATATTAACAAGCCAGGCCCTTCTGGACCAAATTCGGGATAGGATTCAACCGACAGTCCGAAAGGCGGAGATCATAGATCAGAAGATCATTGGGAAAAATCAGGGCCAGCTTAATGACCGCAATACTCTCCAAAACAGACTGCAGGACATAGACAATTTACTCAATTCAATTGAAGAGAAATATTCAAGGGGACCTGCCCGACAAATAGAAGATCAAATAGAAATAAGTGAGAAGCAATTGATCCAGCAGATCAATGCCAAAAGACACCAGGCATATTTGCTCTCGAATGAACAAGAGGAATTACGATTAAAAAGAGAGAAAATATCAGATGACAGTCTCCTTTCTCTTCGAGACCGAGTAAGAGACCATAAAAAACTCAAATCGGATCTAGAGAGTCTCAATAAGAAAATTATTTCATCCCAATCGGATGTTGAGACATATCATTGGCTAAAATCAGCTAGAGAAATCTGGGAAGAAAAAGATTTAGAAACCAAGATGTTACCAGAAAAGATCCTGGTTGTGATAGGAGGAGTGCTGTTAACTATTGGACTGATCACCACCGTTTTGCAAAATATATTTTCCTGGGAATACTTTTTCTGGGGCGGCATCATAGCAGCATTGATTGGTGGTTTGGTCTTCGCTTATTTTGGTATTCAGCTACTCAATGGAACCAAAAATGCGGCTGACTCCGCTGAGCGAAATGCCATTCGGATTGCATATAAGGAGAAATTCAATCAATCTCTTAATGGCATAACCGGATTGAAAGCACAGCAAAGCAGATTCCAGGAAATATATATCAAAACTAAATCTATGCAGGAAGAACGCAGCAACCTGGAGATTAAGTTAGAAAAAGAGCAGGAATATATCACGGTCGCTTTTCAAGAATTGATCGGGGACACAATCAGTATAAATGGTTGGGAAACCAATCTCGACAACTTTAAGAACCAGGCTGCCACCCTGGATTCTGAATTCTCTGATCTGGCGATAAAATTAGCCAAATTGAATGTAAATGAAGACGAATTCCTAAGCGAGGGAAACGAAATTGTTTATGACCCACAGGCTCAGGCAGATATTGAAGATCACCTGTCCAACCTGGAGGATGAACTCATATCTCACAAAACCAATCTCGATACATTAAAGGCTAGAGCCATTGAGTGGACCAGAGATGAAATCTCGGCTCCCTGGATTGAAGTTCTCCATCATCTCAGGACAATGCGCAATGATATCAAGCAATCTTTTATAAATCTCACAGCAGAAATAGCAGCGAAGATTGGCTTGTCTGAAATCCTCAGCAAGATTGAAGAGGAAGAGGATCAAAAGATTCTTGAGAATATTAACACGAAAGATGTTACCAATCTTATGGAAAATATAACTGTGAAATACAATAGCCTGAATCTGATAGAGGATCAGATCTACGTGAGGGATGCCTTTCAAGATTATGCTCTCCAGGACCTGAGTACGGGCGCCAGGGAGCAGGTCCAGCTCGCGCTCCGCCTGGGCATAGCTTCACATATCAGCGGCGGGGAACCCCTATTCGTTATCCTCGATGATGCTTTCCAGCATTCTGATTGGAATCGCCGGAAATCGTTAGTACAAGCTACCGTAGATTTAGCAAAGACCGGCTGGCAAGTTTTTTATTTGACCATGGATGATCACATTCGGGATTTATATCTGGAAATCGGCAAGTCAGAATTGAAGAAGAATTTTAAATCCTTTGAACTATAGCTTCTACTCGAAATTAATTTCTCTTCAATATTAAGAAATTTACCAGCGGTCTGTTATTAATTGAATCTGTTTTTCGTAGTTAAGGAAACACAAAATTGCACCTGGTTTATCACCCAAAACCATTTCTACTGCACGAATATACTTTCCAACTTGCTGTTGGTAATCCTCATTATGCCAGACCCAATCAAAGCGCTGTTTATCTCTGATCTCATCTGTCTTAAATTCAACAATGAACCAATGTCCATCTTCTTTAAATATCGCGTCAATAATCCCCGCTTGTGGTGGTTCATTAACTCCAGCGACACTGTACGGCAATTCATGAAGTAGCTTCTCTGCTTTGGTCATTCGCTCGAATAGATCATGGCTTACAAAACGTTCAAGAATACCCTTCACTCTGCGGTATCCGTTTTTAATTTCGTTATCTCTGATAACCCCTTTGCTTTTAAATTCAGCTGTGGCCCAATCAATAAATTCAGCCTCTCCCATAGTCGGGAATTTCCACAACTGTAATGATCGATGGACAACATCACCAACAATCCTCGCCGGCGCAGCTGATTTTTCAGTGGTAATTGTAGCTCTAAATAAACGGGGAATAATGATGTCTTTATCAAATGAATGGGTGCTTTGAACGGGCTGGAATAGTGGAATATCACCACGGAATTGAGTGACAGGCTTTTCTTCTTCCCTGTTTATATTCATCAATCCGAAATCCACCTGGTTTTCATAAATGGTGATATCCGCTTCAAGTCCATTTTGCTCAACTTTGTAGTCATATATCGAATTTCCATTTATTCGAAATTTAATTGGAAGCTCCCGCAAACCAAGAGGTAAAGCAATTTTTTTAAGCCATCCCCCAAGCTTCCCCAGGGTTTGGTCCTTGTTCAATTTCCCCAAAACTCCACTTATTATCAGCAATTCTTTCGCTCTGGTAGCAGCCACATATAGCAAGCGATTGGACTCAGCCTCTTCCCTGGCCCGTTCTGCTTCCAGAGCGATCTCATAAGCCAAAGATGAGGCTGTCACTAATATGGGTTTTTTTGGGTTATCTTCTATGATTCTTGTATCATTCAAAGGGGGAATAAGACCAAATACAGGATCTATAAGAATATCTCGTCCAAAACGTTCCTTTTTAGATGCATCTCCCAGGATGACGATCGGAAACTCTAACCCTTTAGCCTGGTGGACAGTCATAATTTGCACCGCGCCGTCGGCAACTGCAGCAGCTTCCCCTTCCCTAACGGCAACATTCCTTAAATCAGTTATCGTTTGCAAGAAATCAGGAACACCAACAACGCCGCTATTCTGGGCATCCGAAATCAGCTTTTTCATATTCTGGATATTCCTGTGAAATCCCCCCATTGCCATGGCAGCAATATATCCCGTTTCTTCAATATACTGGCTTATTATATTTGCAGCAGAAATCCTTCCTACAAGATTTGAATATTTATCGACGATAGTCACAAGATATTTGGCTCGCTCGCTATAATCACCTTCTGCCTCTTGGAAATTCTCTTTCAAGGTTTCATACAGCGATGGTAAATTTTCCTTTCGCTGCAGATCTCTAAACTGAAGAAGTACATCGTCTGGTAAACCAATTACTGGCGAGCGCATCAACCCTGCAACAGCCAGGTCATTTTGTGTATCCGCAAATGCCGCCAGCGTGTTCAACAAGTCTCTAACTTCAGGGCGATCGTAGAAACCGCGGCCAGCAATCGTTAAGTAGGGAATTCCAGCCTTTTCAAAGGCAGCCTCGTAATCAGGAAAAGATCCAGAAGCCCGGCATAAAACTGCAACATCACCAAATTTTAAAGCCCGGTCTGATCCTTCAGGTTCGATCTCCTTCGATTCATCAATGATGTTGATGATCCGGGCAGCAACCGCCTCAGCGGCGGTTTTTCCAGCACCGTCAGCCTTCGTACCTGCTGCAAGGTGAAGTTCCATAAATGTAGTTCCTTGGTACCGTGGATGATCCTTCCTCCCGTGGGTTAGCGGTGAGAATGGCTCAACATAGGATAGCGAAGAATCCAATCCCAGAACAGGTTCAAGTAATGAGTTCAGGTTATCCAGTAATGCAGGATGGGCCCTATATGAAGTCGATAATTGATAACTACTTCCCTGATTATTAATGATTTCTTGTTCCTGGCGAAATACTGCCACATCGGCGCCCCTGAACCTGTAAATTGATTGTTTCCCATCCCCTACAATAAATAATCTTTTACCATCACCATTCAGTGAATTTACCAGTTCACGCTGTCTATCATTTGTATCCTGGTATTCATCCACTAATATGGCGCTGATCTGTTCCTGCCAATCTTTCTTTACAGATGGAAAATCGAGTAGCAAATTCAACGCGTAACTTTCCAAATCATCAAAATCTAATCTATTCAACTGATCCTTGGCTGACTCATATAAGCTATTTGCATATTGGAAAACAGCTTGCAGCCCCGGTATAATCTCCCGGGCCAACTTCTGGTCTACAGCCAGATCAAGCTTATCAGACAAAATATTATTATCATAAAGTGGTTGGACAATCTTGACCAATTCTCGTGGATTTCCTGGTGCCCAATTATCTTTTTTTCCTTTCTGCTTCAAATGGGTTCGCAACGGACCGAGGCATCGGGAGATAGTTATCCAATCTTCGGATTTCCTTGCTTTTTTAATCTTTTTCCAATTATCTATAACTATACGCAAATCATCCGAAAACAAATCACCCTTCTCGCGGGCTTTTTGCAAAATACCACTTTCCTCATAGTCCAGGAACTCATCGAGCGCCGCTATCACGGCTTTATCATCAACAAAACTTTTTAGCGGCTGGGTAAGCTCCGGCAGCCAGAGCCGCCAGATATCAACTTCAGATTGATCTAAAGTTTGACTAATATCTAAGCGTTTAGACAATAACTCCCCGATAACTCTGCGGAGCTTCCAATCCCCATAAATTGGAAAGATAACTGCTGCAGCAGGGTCTTCAGCGCCCCAAGCAAGAGATGCTTCGATAGCCCGTGCTTTCAGACGAGCAGCCTGTCCCTCATCGAGAAGTTCGAATTTTGGGTCCAATCCCAGCTCTGCAGGATGCTGCCTGAGGATATCAGTCGCTAAACTGTGAATTGTGCTGATCCTGGCTGAATCCAGGTTTTCATAGATATCCCTCCAGTATCTCTGGTTCTCTTCATTCAAACCCGGGGTATGCATATAGATCCGAACTTCTTCCCGGATTCTATTCCTCATTTCCCGGGCTGCTTTTTTTGTAAATGTTATTGCAACAATTTCTCTCATAGGCATTTTTTCTGCCAACAAAGAGAGATAGCGGGCAACCAGCGTCCGGGTTTTTCCCGTCCCTGCACCTGCCGTAACAACAATATCCTGGTCCCGCTGGAGAATAGGTTTGATCTGTTCAGCACTGGGACAAAGTTGGTTCAGGATAGATTTACTCAATATTTCTTCAATCATCTACCATCACCATACCTTCCGCTGATAATGCCAGCAAAAATCCACTACCGGGCAATATGCTGGACAGCCATTCCCGGGAGGACGAGGAGTAAAATCACCATTTTGAATTGAAAATACTGCCTGCCAGCCTTTCAAAATCGCTGTCTTGATTGCGGTTTGGGATCCCCGCTCACCATCATTCCAAAAAGATGACATTTTAAAACTGCTTGGTTGAGCAGATCTCACATGGAAATAGAATCCTTCCTGAACATCACCTAACTGGAGTCCTGACTGGGCAGCCAGCGCATAGAGCGGCAGCTGTAATTTCTTTCCTTCCCTAACTGCCTGATTATCAAATCCAAAAGGACTGCTGGTCTTATAGTCAATGATCCGAAGGCTGCCGTTCTTATTGATATCCACCCGGTCAATCAAACCTCGCAAATGGTAAGTCCCTCCACCTTCAACCGTAACATCCAATTGGGGAGCTGAATTCTTCCTAATTCCAAATTTTTGCTCGGCTCGGAAAAACTTGAAAGAACTGTCCAATCCTTCCAGAACAATCAAAGAGTGTTTGATATTTGTCAGTATTTCCAGCTGCGTATGATGCCACCAGGCTGTCTCCCGGAAACCTTCCCGATCCGGTGCTTCTAAAAATATTTTCCTGGAAATATCAGGCAATTCTTCCAGTAATTTCTGAATATCGTAATCACTTCCAACATTAAGATATAGATCTTCCATAATATGGTGATAGATATTTCCGAGTTGACGCGCATCCAAACCTTCTCGAGGAGGTTCAGCTTTCTCTAATCCCAACAAATTATTTACATAGAAATTCAAGGGGCAAGTCTGATAACTCTCTAAACGACTGGGGCTCCAGACATGTTCTTCTGGAAAACGGGTTTGAAGGTCATTACTCAAGTGTTTTAGATTACCATCATATTTCAGGTCGCTTTTATCTGATTTCCCTGTTCTGGCCCAGATCACTTTTTGCGCAATTGATACCTGCTTAAAATAATCTGGATACATCTTCCTAATTTCGCGCAATAATGTTTTTCTTTTTTCTATTCCTGCAGCCGCGATACCTTCAAATAATTCGGACATTGAAGCTGAGTTTTCCAATGCTGGTACGTTTCGACTGGTTCTCATTTCTGGATTTATACCTGTCGTCCTTAAAATTTCTTCCCAATACGGCGAAGGCTGCCATGGTGCCCCGTTATCAGCAATTCTCGGACGCGTTAAGAGAAGCCAGCGAGAAGCCCTCGTGACTGCTTCATAAAAGAACTCTGCCTCGGCGCTTTCTGTAGATAATCGAAGCGGAAACCCGAATTTATCCTTGAGAATAATTCGGTCAGCATTCCTTAAGAATGGATCTTCTTTGATCGTTCCCGGGAATTCTCCTTCCGCCAGTCCAATCAAAGCAACTGCCCGATATGAAACGCCACGCACTTCAGTACAATCGGCGCAAATTACACGGCCCCCTTCATCATTAGATATTTGATAAGATTGGCGTTTGATTTCAGATTCCAGATCTCTAAGAACATCATCAAATCTGCACGTTCCGAAACCAAACATCAGATCCGACCAGATATTCTCTCTGAATATTCCTACTAATTTTTTTATCGCACGGCTATCCCTCAGAAACAAATCTGAACCGCCATCAACCGCCATCTGGAACAGATTCAAACCTCTGATACGCTCTTCTTCAACGTTCAAATCCCCTAACAGGTTTTCAACCCATAGCAAATAGTTCTCGACTGCTAAACCATCATTTGGCGGTGTTATTAATGACACAAAAGATTCGAACTTTTCCCAAAGTACTTTAGCCTTCTGCCCTGTTGGAATAAATCCTGGAACAAAATTTCTATATGAGGAATTCTCATCTCCATCGGGAACAGCTATTAATCTTTCAAATGCCTCTTTCCACTGCCCATACCCCTTAATAACACTTCCCCACCTGGCAATATCAGATAGTTGTTTTACCTCTCTCCAGTGCTGTTGCTGGAAATTTTCTACATTCTTTCCCGGCGTTAGAATGCTCCAATCGAAATAAGGCGACTTCCAGAGCGAGATCACATCCTGCCAGACAAGGCCATTCTTACCGTTTACGGCAAGCTTCAACAAACTCAAAATTGCCGCAACAGCTGGATTCTCAATAAGAGCTAAACCGCCCTTGATGAATACGGGCAGCTGATACTCACGGGCAACCTTATCAACTATTTTTCGGTATGGCTCCAGGGTGCGCATGATCATTGATGCTTGACCTGGTTGAATTTTTCCTTCAACTATCAGTTTTTTTATCCATCGGAAAGCTGTCCTGACTTCTCCTTCTCGATCCGGTACCGCTACCATCGTGATCTGATCCCCGGTTTCTAGCGGCTGTTTTATATTTCTTGAAAACAGAGCATTTTCTAGTTTTGCAAATACGCTATCTCCTAACTGACTCTTTTTATTTTCGAGGAAAATAAATTCAACATCTTCCTTTTTTTGTAATACAGCTAATAAATGAATAAATCTTTTATGGACAAGCGGCCTGACAGATCCTTGTTCGGATCCCGTGATTGTTATTGTGACATTGGGTAGACTTCGAGACAGAGCGGAAATCAGTTCCATCTGAACTGGTGAAAGATCATCAAATCCATCAACAATCAACTTATCCCATTTTGGGGCCCTCTCTAAATTTCCGGCGAGAATATTAACAGCCATCCAAACTAACCCTGTAGGATCAACCCAATTATTATTGATAAGCTGTTTCCGATATTCCTGATAAACAAGCGCCAATTCCCCCAATCGGCCATCCTGTTCTATCTTCTGGACTGCACCTTGAAAATTGATAGGGTCTATCATCCCGGCTTCTAATTCCCTGATTATAGCCAGCAATGTCTGCCCAAAACCCGGTTTATGCTTAATCCGTTGATAATAAATCAATGTGAGATTATCAAGTACCGACTGCAGCAACTTTAGTTGAGCAGCTTCAGAGATAACGATCAAATTAGTATCAGAACGATCCACAATTTCCTGGGCTAAGTCCCGGAATGTACCCAGGTACACCCCCATTGTTCCGCCCTGTTTGGATAGTCTCTTTTTAAAATCGTCTACCTGGGTTCTGGAGGGAAGCAGTACAAAAGGAGATCCAATTAATCCAGCGGCACATTCGCGAGATTGATTTACAGCCCATTCTGTTTTACCCCCTCTAGCAACCGCGCTAAGGATATTTATTACCATATAATCTCCACTAAAACCCGCTTATTGTTAACTGCATGTGACCAAAAACTTATTATCCAAATGCTCCAGAAGATATAAGCACTATCAAGGCAGCTATAAACCAATGAATTAAGAACGAATAGAAAAACGAACCTGTTCGCCAGGCTACCCAACCGAAAGCAAACCCTCCAAAAATAGTGGACAGCGTTTCTACATCTGGTTTGCCAAGATGAGCAACAGCAAATGGAACAGCCTGGATCCATAGCGAATCGGAGCCGTATTTTTTAGCGTAGCTAAATAAGATCCATCCCCGGAAAAGATATTCCCAACCAAAGATCTCTAGTGCTTTCTTCCAGATCAAACCTTGCGTGGAATAGGTATAGTAATTCATCATTCCAGGATTCTTAACTCCCAGGTACCAGATGATCGGAGCCATGAATAACAGCCCCAGGAATGTCAATAACAACCCGGTTTTCCAATCACCAAAAGTGAACCCCAACGATTTCGGTTTTTCTCTAAAAATAACTATGGTAATAAATACTGGTATTGCTACATAGAGCAGAATACTGTCTAAATAGTTTATTGTAGTCGGACTGTAATAAAAATCAACCATGATCAAAAGAGTGCTGACAATTGTAACAACTGCAATCTTCCAATCGATTTTTAAACGGTCACCAAGAATTCTTTTAATAATATTTTTCATAGGCAGCACCCGTTTCCGGGTTTTTCACTTAATTACCGCTCAAGACACTTACCATTACCTCGGATAAACCTTCGGGAATACTCTTGATCATATTGCCTTCAATAAGATTCTTATCAATATAAATTTTCAGGTCCATACCACTGCCAAGATAATTTATCCAGGGCAGCGGCGTGTTTGGTTGTTGGGTCACGTACTACCGATTTTTATCATCGATATATCCGAATTTCATATGGCCTCAATTACGAAAATTGCTTTGGTTTTTCAACGCATATCAGAAAAACTTACTAGTTCTTCTATAGCATATCATATACCCCAAACCTGCGTTGAATGGATATGTTCTTCCCTATTTAACTAAAAACATATATCATATTAATTTTTTTTGTTAAGGATTGAGAATTCAGAAATGGCTTAAAAACAAGAAGAATTTACGGATCAGTTTCCAGGTAATTCGTTTGTATCACATCGGAGCCTATACGAAACTTTCATTTACAAGCATACCGAACATTCAAATGTAAAATGCATCCAGATTGGCAGTATGGTTTAGAAATCTATATCTTTCATATTTTAAACTGCGTTTCGTATAAAGTACGATATAAACCACTTCTATTCATCAGTTTTTTGTGATTTCCTTGCTGCACTAACTTACCCTTATCAAAGACAAGTATTTTGTCGGCTGCCAGTATTGTGGATAGCCGATGCGCGATAACAAGGCTGGTGCGGTTTTTCATTACGGTTTTCATCGCCCGCTGGATCAAGTCTTCTGATAACGAATCAAGACTCGATGTCGCCTCATCAAGCACAAGAATCCTTGGATCTCTAAGTACAACTCTAGCGATCGCGATACGCTGTCTTTCGCCACCGCTTAACCTGTAACCACGTTCACCGACCACAGTCTCATATCGTTCGGGCAAGCTCAAAACAAATTTATGAATATTGGCAACTTTCGCAGCCGCTATCATTTTCTGATCATCTGCGTCGGGATTAGCATAAAGCAAATTAGCCCTTATTGTGTCATAGAACAAAAATGTTTCCTGAGTCACCATGCCAATATTTTCTGCAAGACTACTCAAAGTTAAATCTTGGATATCATGTCCATCAATAATTACCTGTCCAGATGTGGGATCATATAACCGAGGAATCAAATAGGTGGCGGTCGTTTTTCCAGCGCCGCTTGGACCTACCAGGGCAACCAACTCACCGGGTTCGATTGAAAAATTTATATCTTCTAATGCCCATTGCGAGATTTCGGAATTATAGTCATCATCAACCACTGTTTTTCCAGATCCCCTCTTTATGTGAGCCATCCCATCAGACCTCCAGGAAAACCTGGCAATATCCTGTAAGCCGATTTTTTCATCATCATTGTGATGGTATGAAAAATCAACATCTTTAAATTCGATCTTTCCTTGCAAATTATTCAACAGCAAAGCGTCCTTCTTTTCTGTAATTTCCAGGGGAATATCCAATACTTCAAAAACACGCTCAAAACTTACCATGCTCTCGGCAAATTGCACCTGGGCATTTGTAAGAGCCATAAGTGGGCCATACATTCCAGTCAGGTATGTACCAAACGCAACAATTGTCCCTATAGTGAACTCTCCCCGCAAAACCAAGTGGCTTCCAATCCAGAATATAATTGCCGACCCAACTGCACTAACAACACTCAGCAGCATAAAAAACCAGTGTCCAACCACTGCTGATTGTATTCCTATATCCCTGACCTCAGCGGCATGCGTCCTAAAACGGTTTCCTTCGCTTTTTTCACGCGCAAACAACTTAACGAGCAGTGCCCCGCTGACATTGAGAGTTTCATTCATCGTTGCATTCATTTCGGCATTATTCTCGAGGGATTTTCTCCGCAGGTCCCGGAGGATCTTTCCAACACGGCGAGCCGGGACAATAAACAGAGGAAGGATTACCAAACCAAGCAGGGTAAGTCTCCATTCCAGGGCAATCATAATACTTAGCGTAGCAACCAGGGTTACAAAATTAGAAAGGATTGTCACCAGTGTGTTGCTAATTGCTCGTTGGGCACCAATAACATCATTATTTAAACGTGACATCACTTCGCCAGTCCGTGTTTCGGTGAAAAAGCGCAGGGACATTCTTTGAAGGTGAGCGTAAAGAGCTTGTCGTAGATCAAAGATCACACCTTCTCCAACAGCAGCGTTCAGTCGGCGCTGCCAAACTCCGATTATTCCATTTATGATTGGAATGCCAATCATGCCCAAGGCAAGCAAATTTATCCGTGAAAGATCTCTATCCGGTATTGCTACATCTATCAGATCCCTATATAGTAAAGGGGTGATCAAGCCAATGCCAGAAATTATTAAAATCGTTACTAATAGAGCACAGACTTGAAACCAATAAGGTTTTGCAAATTTCCAAACCTTTTCCAATAATTCCCTGGTTATAGCAGGCTGTTCCTTCTGGTCATCATGGTTTATATATGAAAACCAACCACCTGAATGCATTCCCATCAATTACTCCTTAAAAATTGAGATTTGAAATATCCTATGATATCTTATCCCAGATATGGTTCAGTGCTATACTACCCCATACTAACCTTATTTAAAATAAACATGTGTATTTTTTACAGAACTCTAATCTAGTTAATGATCGATCTAATATATTTCCTGGGCAAGATAGCTCCTCAATATAAATTAAATCCTAACGGCGCTCACGGTCTCAGCCATTGGGCCAGAGTGCTTGAAAACGGTTTAAGATTAGCCGAGATCGAAGGCGGCGATACTACCGTGATCCGTCTCTTTGCTATATTCCACGATGCCTGCCGTCACAATCAAACCAGGGATCCAGGCCATGGCCAGCGTGGTGCAGTTTTGGCCGGGGAACTGCTCCAAGGATATCCAGAGGTCAGTCAGGAACAACTTAATCTTCTCCAAATTGCCTGCAGGGATCATACCGATGGAGAAACCCAAGCTGAACTAACCGTGCAGATCTGCTGGGACTCAGACAGATTGGATCTGCTGCGGGTGCATATCAAACCGTCACCAGCTCGTTTGTGCACCGGCGCAGCCAAAAGCGATGAAATTCTCAACTGGGCAAATCGGAGAGCACGAAGTAAATTTTCACCCAAGTATGTCGAGTCTGAATGGGTCCATGCTTTCAAATCCCAGACAAGTTAGCTTTCCGCTTATCAAAAAAGACAGCACTATCCAGTGAATCAATCCCTCCTCTTACAAAACAGTAAACAAAAAAGACCTTCCCAAATATTTGTTCATGCTATACTCAGATAAATAATCTTTTTATTATTAGCAGGCTGAAATTATTTATGAATATGATGAAATACTGTCCCGAATGCTATAAGGAGCTGCCGCCTAACTCTACCTCCTGCCCCTTCTGTGGTTATAGAACCGGGAATGGGGATAGCGAAGACCAAGAAGCTCCCACTCTCATCAAAACCCCAAAAACCAATTCCTATATTCCACCTGAACAGACAATCCTTAGTCTGTTGTTGTTGCTGATTTTTTTCTGGGGGATCAACCTTGCAATCACTACACTGCCCATATTCCTGAACGCTGGTACCACGAGGAATATAATCATTGCCGCGATCTTATCTCAGGTCTTGACCCGAATAATGATTGGACTCTGGGCGGTTCAAGAACAAGTCTTGAAAAGAGATTCCACTACCAATAAAAAAGTCGGTGCATTTTTGCTCTCATTTATACCGATCGGTGGGATCTACTCTTTTCTACATGCCTCCCGTACGATCATTCGCAAAGACCGCATGTCAAATTTGACAATTGCCACAGTTTTTGCTGTTGTGTTGATGTCTGTGATGCTCTTTGCTTCCAAGGAGGGAATCAACTTCCTTCTAACCGGTGAAAAAACACCCAAAATAGAAGTAGTGGCTCCCGAACCAACTCAAACAGCTATTATCATCGAAGATACAGCCATACCTCCAACACCTACAGTGAGAGTGTATCAGGGCGGCTGTAGAAATCCAAACTCAATATCAACGGACGAGGAAGGCGAAAAAATAACTGTCTGCGGTACAGTTACAAATTTTGGTGAATTCGAATGTGAGTTATGTCCCGACGGATTTTATTCCTTTATCAAATTAGATGGCGGCTTCCAGATCATTTCCTATAATTATCATTTTTCTTTTGCCTTTCTTGATGACTGCATCGCGGTCAAGGACGATGTGGAACTTTTGGGAGATGCAGCAGTCTTCCAATACAACGACGGCGAAGAATGTACTTTGAACGATGAGGACGAACTGATCTGTGAAGAAAGCGCTTATTTCCAAGAATACGACGCCTGCAGATAACGACAACCTCCAAATACTACCCAATAATTATCCGGTTTCCTCAGATTACAGGAAGCCGGTTTTATTATTCTCAAAGGAAATCAATATGAAAGAATATGATGTCGTTATCATTGGCGGAGCAATTGCCGGACCCATAGCCGCAAAGTTTTGCGCCCAAAATAATCTAAGGACACTCCTGGTTGAGCAGTTTAAAGTACCCCGCGAGAAACCCTGCTCAGGGATCCAGTTCCCTTATTTAGAAAAGATCATCGGCGATCCCATCCCCACGGAGCGATTATGCAATAATGTACTTTCAAAGACAGAAATGCGCTTCCCAAATGGACAAATTTTCCAGGGGAATTTCTTGATGATCAACTTTATGCGTGACCTTTTTGATGAGTGGCTATGTTTATTGGCTCAATCCTATGGTGCAGATTTCCAGGATAGCTGCAAATACAAAAGTTTTGAAGAGAATAGCGATGGTATTCTTGTGTCCCTTGAAGGCAAAAACGGACCAGTGACAATCCTGACAAAATACCTTGTTGACGCTACAGGAATGAGACCGGTTATCCGCCAGCAGCTTCGGGATGATGGGGGTTTCCAGAAAGGGAGCAGCGGCGCAGCCCTAAACTATTACTTCACTGCGGATGGCAATCTGGAACCTGATAAACTCTACCAATTCTGGGATATTGAATACAATAACATGATGTTTGCCTGGATCTATAATAAAACACTTTCGGATGGAAAAGATTATTGGGTGGTTGGAACCGGGTATGATAGCGATATCACAAAACATCTGGACGCCTTCTTTGATCACGTCAAGGACTTATTTAATCTTAAAAACGTTAAGGTAATTAAGAAAGAAGGGTACAGCAGCAGCATGATCATGGATGGAGAAGATCGGATCTGGCTTGGTGACCGTAATATATTAATGGTTGGAGACGCTGCCGGACTGATCGATCTGACCAGGGGAGTTGGTATGGATGCAGCCGCATTAAGCGGACGGCTGGCTGGCAAAGCCATCGGGTTGGCTGAAAAAACAGGTAAGCCAGTTATTGAAATTTATGACCGATTAATGACACGCCTTGTCAAACAAACCAGGAAAAATCAGCAGCGCGGCATTATGTCTTTCCAGAATAATGAAGAACTCCAAAAATATCTGAACAAGGGTGTTTTGAAAATGGGTTTGAATATGCTGTTTCAATCTAAACTTAATAAACTTCGCAGCCCCGAAAAACAGGTCATGATCCCCTGATTGTTCGCAACCAATACCCAACCAAACAATGACAAACGGATTGTCGGACCTCGATTCTCCAAAAAACACTCAATACCAAGACTCTGCTAACCTATCTGCCAGAGCTGATCTGCACCAGCGCTTCAGCACCAATCCAATCAGTTGGCAGTCGTGGGTATTTGATCAAATTGATCTTCCGGATGATAGCAAAATTCTGGAAGTTGGCTCCGGCCCGGGTTACCTATGGCAGCAAAATCAAACAAGATTATTTAAATGGGATATTTGCCTATCTGATCTATCGGCAGGTATGCTGAGGGAAGCGAAAACTGCTCTAGAGAGCTACGAGGGCATCAGATATGTCGTTCATGATGCCTGTAATATTCCCTCCCCTAAGAGCGCTTTTGATGCCGTAATAGCAAATCATATGCTCTATCACCTTCCCAATATTCCAGCTGCCTTAAAAGAGATCAAGCGTGTGTTAAAACCAGGAAGTTGCCTATACGCAGCCACAAATGGCAAGGCTCATATGCATGAGATCGAGGTTTGGAGATCGTTATTTGGATCGGATCATGGTGGCCCTGCATGGGGTACACCTACGTCTAGGTTCAGTTTGGAAAATGGGGAAGATCTACTTCAACAGGAGTTTAAGTATATCCGGCTTTTAGATTATCCTGACAGTTTGATAGTGGATCAGGTCGAGCCTATCATCCGTTATATTCGATCTTATACGAACCTGAATAAATTTCATGTTCGAACCGATGATCTCCGCGAATTCCTCAAGAAGAAGATCGCAGAAAATGACTCAGTCAAAATCAGCAAAAAAAGCGGTATGTTTGTGGCATCTAAACATTAAACCTGATATTTAAGATGTCCCCGTCCTGAACAATATAGTCTTTGCCCTCGAGACGAGTTTTCCCTAGTTTTTTCACTTCCCCCAATGATCCTGCGTCAATCAAATCCTGGTAACTAACCACTTCTGCCCTGATGAATCCCCTGGAGAGGTCCGAATGGATGGTCCCGGCAGCCTCAACAGCGGTGGCTCCCTGCGGGATAGTCCAGGCTCTAACTTCATCTTCGCCAACCGTAAAAAAGGACTGCAATCCCAGCAGCTCGTAGTTTAAACGGATCATGCGGTTCAATCCCGGTTCAGTAATGCCATATTCCTGCATGAACATGTCCGCGTCATCTTTGTTCAGCTGGGCTATTTCCATCTCCAGTGCACCATGCAGGCAGACCACATCACCATCTTCGATTTTACTGATGGAAAAATCAGCTGGATCTTCGCTACCATCGTCACCCACGTTCAAGGCGACCAATTCGGGTTTAGCTGTCAAAAACTGGAATCCTCGGGTTATCTTCTTTTCAGCCGGCGAGAATTCGAGAGAGCGAATAGGCTTCTCATCTTCGAGAGCACCTTTTATCCGTGTTAAAATATTAAGTTCTGCCTGATCTGCAGTTCGCTCGGGATATGTTCCTTTCCTGTCGAGGTCATGGTCAAGGCGTTCTAACCTCCGTTCAACAATCTGTAGATCAGAGATTAGGAATTCGAAATCCAGCGCAGAGAGATCCCGTATGGCGTCCACATTGCCATCCGGATGTGGAATACGGTCATCTTCGAAGGCCCGGACCACATGCAATATCGCATCGCTTTGAGATAATGCATTCAGCAGCTGGCCGCTCAAAGATCCATCCTGTCCTGACCCGACCTTCAAACCAGCTACATCATTGTATTGAACACGTGCATAAGTGGTCTTTTCTGGGTTGAACATCTCGCTTAATTTGTCCACCCTTGGATCTGGCACTTCCACGATCGCGGTATGCACCTCCACCTGGCCAGAGCTGGTGACAGCAGTTTCTTCCTGGCTTTTGGTCAGAGCATTGAATATTGTTGTTTTCGTGCTGTTTGGTAATCCCACGATCCCGATCTGCATAATTATATAGTCCTTAGACAGCTTCCATTTACATGACACAGCAGAGCCATGACCTCAGCTCTGCCGGACGGCATTTTAACACATCAGGCGTTATTTGCATATAGATATTCCATTAACAAAGTTGGGCTTGGTCACCAAATGGCCCGGCACAAATCGTATCACTATTTCTTTAATCATATAAAAACACTGGTCTCCGATCATAGATCAGGGATTCTTTAAGCAGGTTTGTTGAATTTCCTCTTCAAATTTAAATCTAACCCGGATGATCATTTAATGGTGCAATATCCGCGTCCGAGAGAATAAATATAATTTGATCTAGTTTGTAAGATAGCCTCTTTATAGCTACTAAGGCAGTCCGAAATCTGCGGTGTAATAAGCATCATAATCATATGTATCACTATCCCCCGCGAATCGGAATCCCACGCCGATCTCAGTAACATTTTCACTCAGGATATTCGCTTTATGCCCAGGGCTGTTCATCCACATAGACACCACCGACTGAGCCGAAAAATTACTGCTAGAGCTGGCTGCGATGTTCTCAGCGGCCCAGGAATAGGAGTATCCGACAGCTATCAGCCTGGAACCAAGAGTTGAACCATCAGATCCCGTGTGGTTAAAAAAGTCATTACAGGCCATGTCCTCGCTGTGCCGCCAGGCAGCCAGACGCAAGCTGGAATTATTACCAAGGGCGGGAAGCCCGCGATCTGTTCGTTCCTGATTAATTAGGTTGACCACCTGGTTTTCAAAAGTTGTATTACCTGTGATAGAGCATCCTTCCGGGGTTAACGTCGCTGGGGGTATTGATGTTATCGTCGGTGGTTTTGGTGTGTATGTGGCAGCAGGTTGATTCGGGGTATGGGATGGGATGTACAAGGTTGCAGTGGCAAATAATTGGATCGGATTCGTGGTTGCTGATGGTTCATTTGAGCCCGTGGTGCTGGAAGGCTCGGCCGGTTTTGCCGTGGCTGTAGGCACAGCAGTTGTTCCCATTGCGGAAACCGTGGGAGAGTAATATCCAGGAGTAATCGTAGGAGACGGTGTAGTGGATGGCTCCCCGGTGATCACCACTTCGCTGGTCTCTTCCAAATAGGTAGGTTCAATCGTAGAGGTAAAGACGGGGTTTGTAACCAGCTCCTCGTCTGGATTTCCCCCAGGAGTTCTAGTACTCGTATAGGTCGCTTTATTCGCAAAGGGCGTTAAAGTCGGGGTTCCACCTGTGTATCTTTTAACCATTTTTGAGTTCGAAGTACAGGCAGCAGATGACCATGCCAAAAGAATAAAGATGATCAGGATCAAGGAACAACGTTTACGCATAATTCGATGTTTAGCAAAATAATTCGTATTTATTGCGTTGAGGGCGAGACCCGAACCCCCATTTCATTGATTTCAGGTATTGGATACTTGCCAAGGAAAAAGACCATTGTAAAAGGTTATTCCATTATATCCCCCAGGCAGCAACATCATTAACAACTAAAGAATCTGTAAACAAAGGATAGTTTATCAGGTGTTTTCATTCCACACAACAGGAAGCCACTTAACATCCTAAATAAGAGTCTTTTTTTTTAAATCAATACTTTTAGCAAAAGAGTTTTCCCGATCATAAATCAAGTGGACTTTTAACAGCAGATGGTCCATTGTTCGACACATGAGTATATACCATTGTAGTCTTCACGCTCTTATGACCAAGGAGTTCTTGCACAGTTCGTATGTCATAATTGTTTTCTAGCAAATGGGTTGCAAAACTATGTTTGAATGTATGCGGAGTTTCTTGTTTCTGTACTTCAGCTTTCTTAGTCGCTGCCTTGATGGCTTTTCTCAAGCTGGACCCATATCTGTGGTGCCTCCTAACAATACCGCTCATTGGATCCTTGGAAATATTCGCAGACGGGAACACCCACTGCCAAATCCATTCCTTTCCAGCTCTTGGATACTTTCTTGGAAGGGCACGCGGGGGCTCAACCCCATTTATATTATATTTTTGATCACCTTTATGAACGGCCTTAACCTTATGCAAATGGTCTATGAGAGTCTCCTTAAGCGATTGGGGTAACATCGTCACTCGATCCTTATTACCTTTGCTATCCCTAGCAAGAATCTGAGATTGTTCAAAATCCAAATCTTTTACTCTCAATCTTAAGACCTCTGATATTCGAAGTCCGCTTCCATATAATAGCTTCGCCAATAGTTGATTTTGTCCGCTTAGAAGACACAAGATCTGATTTGCTTCTTTTGGTATCAGGACAGCAGGAAGACGATTTGAGGAACGCGGCCGGAGGTTTTAAATCTCGCCGAGGTCAATCTTTAAAATATATTTATATAGATAGATTATTGAGTTTAAAGCTTGATTCTGTGTTGATGGAGATACTGTCTTTTCTAGTGCTAAATAAGTCAGGAATTCACCTATCTCATTCTCACCAAGTTCTTTGGGATGCCGTTTGTTATGAATCAAGATAAAATGTTTAATCCAACCGATATAGGCCTGTTCAGTTCTATAGGAGTAATTACGTTGTTTGAGAGAATTCCGTACCTGGTCAAGAAGTTTTGGTTTTTTAGACATGTGTCAGCTCCTGGTAGGTCTAAACAAAGTGTAATAAATTTATTATATAATTCATAGATAAGCAGATACAAGGCAAATTTACCCTACCATTGCCGTTATTAGGTCATTATTTACCGATATCAATAGGTTAGGTGCCCATTTTTTCATATTGTATTCTTGTAACCTAATTCTGTCGAATTTGCTTCAAGGAACAAATGGATAATCACATCACCAGCCAAGAAAAGAGAATAAAACGGCCTGTAATTATTATCTTGTTTTGTCTGTTTGAACTGTTTGTGTCCGGAGGGGATTTTATTCGGTCGTTTCTACCAGATCGATTTCTTGAAATAATGTCTTATGTTCCCTCATGGTATTTTCTCCTCACACAACTTGTTATCTATCCAGCCGAGATATTCGGAGTTATCGAAATCTGGAGAATGAAAAGACGAGGAATATGGATTTATGTAATAAGTCAGGTGGTTTGGATATTTCTTTGGGTCTTCTATTTCAATGCCTTCCCTAGGATAGGCCAGATCATACTCCTAGCAGTATTTGGTCTCATTGTTCTGTTCTATTACAAAGAAATGAGTTGAGAAATATATAACACCTAACCCCCGCTCCCCTTCGACTATACTCAGGGGGACCACCCGACAGCATACCTCGTGAATTGATTTGACCTTTCGTTTCCCTTTATTGGTAATTAATCTATAATCATTAAATGGCCATCCGGCTGCAAGTGCCCTTTGCGAATCACCCTGGGAAGAGCACCCAAAGGGTAGATGCTTCGGGAAACTCATCCGATGGACCGATCATTTATAAATATGATAAATTTAAAATTAGCACTTCACCGATCATTTACCATTGTCTTCAATTTGGGAGGCTTCCATGACACAACCAACTATTGGAGTTTTTTCACAAGCCAAGGAATTAATACGCGCTGGACAAAAACAAGATGCTCGTAATTTGTTAAACAAATACTTACAACAAAACCCTAACTCTGAAGAAGGTTGGTGGTTAATGAGTTTTGCAGTTGCCAATCAAGAACAACAAATCCAATGTTTAAAAAAGATATTGCAGATCAATCCAGATCGCAAAAAAGTTAGGGGAAAGCTAGAAGAGTTGACAGGAGAAAAACAGGCTGTTGAGCAAGCTATTGGTCGGATGTCCAGTGAAGATAATGCACCTCAATTACATACCAAATCTAAGAAAAAATCCTCTTGGCGCTGGATTGCTCCCCTTTTAGTTGGTGTATTTATTATCATCAGTCTGTTATTCTATTTCAGATATCGAACAGTTTTGGATTCTCCTGAAAACATTCAAGCACAAGCGATATCTCCTCAGAGTTCACCCACATACCAATACTCGGAATTACCTCCCACCTGGACAAAAGAAGCCCCGACTCCAACGCATACACCGGGACCTACCTCAACTGAAACTCCCGCCCCAACCGCTACGACCACTCCAGATCCAAATGCTACGCTTACACCAATCCCCGAGTCAATGATTGGCATAAAAGCAGGCCTGTACCCCCCTGATTTTACGCTGAAAGACGTTGTGACTGGGGAAGAAATCTCCCTTAGAGATTACACAGGTCAACGTGTATTGATCATGTTTTGGACAACCTGGTGTCCCTATTGTAAATCTGATATGCCTAAAATTCAGGCTATTTATGAACAATATAGGGATCAGGGATTTGTAGTCTTGGGGATCGGGGATAATGAAAGTGAGACATCTGTCCGCAACTTTAGCTCCCGGTATGGCCTAACTTTTCCCATCATGGCCGATCCCAGAGGAAAGGTGGCTGATGAATATTTAACCACCGGTGTGCCAGCATACTACTTTATTGGTAATAGTGGCAAGCTCGGATTTGTCTGGAGCGGAACTATCTCGGAAGATATTTTGAAATTCAACATAACCAAACCCTGAATTGGCATAAAAACGAATCCAAGTTAATGAATCAGGCAGAAGAATTAGTGATCAAATTTAGTAAATCGGTCCAACTCTGCATGTACAAGACCGGGCTGCACCTGAGTGTAAGCAGCGTAATAAATCAAGATTGGCCTTGTACAATACATGTTGGCAGCCACAAACGCCCGGGCCGTGATGCTCCCGTTATGCTTTAATATCCATGGTTAAGGAATGACTATGAATACTGAGCCAATAGTATCGGATCCGAAAGAGACTACAAAAAGACTTATTATAGCAATCCTTATTATTATTAGTTTAAAGAATCTATTTGATGTTTTTGTTGGTGGTGGTCTGTCAATAATTCAAGTTATTGTAGATGCTTTTTTGGTGGTCATACTTCTAATCCGGCCGTTCCAATTTGCTAGGAAATTAGTAATCGCCCGGGCAATACTTGCTCTCTTATTCTGGGTTATTTTCTCTTTGTTCTCATCTGGTGTAACATTGGCATTAATTGTCTTTTTTGAAGAACTATTTGTTGGTATTCCATTGCTTATGCTGTCCTTGGGATATCCAGGAACTTTAAGGAAATATCTAGCTATGGTTCTTTTTTTATTCCTTGGGATTGGATCATATATTGTAATGATCCTACTGGTTTTATAGTTCGCTTTGATACGTACCATTGACATGTATAAGCATAACTCCCGCTCCACCTGACCGCAATCTTTTTTACTAGGAACCCGCTTTTATCCCCTTTATCGGTTTCAGTTCTATAATAAATACCAGAAACACAGATCAG
>CAZOUN010000041.1:0-23320 GCA_964582965.1 uncultured Anaerolineales bacterium
CATAGCGGAAGTTGTGGACCGGCAGTAGATCGAAATGGTCCATTATCTCCACCAGGTGAGCTGTGCCGATCTCGCGCATATTGTTCTGTTGGGAGTCATACTTTGTGATCTCGGAATTGATCCTTTTACCAGCTTTGCGGATCAGTTCAGGTTTTGCTGGGTTGTTGCTGGAACCGCTGATACCTGAAAAGCGGACAACAATGCCCTTCAAACCTTTATCGCGGAATACCCTGCCAGATCCGCCGCGGGCTGCCTGTTTGACTCTTACTTCTTGTCTTTTTGGATCAAAGAAGCTGATATTTAACCCCGCATAACGAATATGATTAGCTGCCTCACCTGAAGTGATCACTGAAACGTTCTTCTGATCTTTTTTATCGATCGCGTACATTTCAGTCAGAATCCCGGCCAGGGGGTAGGTGTTGAGAGCTTCCTCGGGTGCTTCTTCCAATCGGATCTCTTGATTATTCCCATCGATGACAAGGATCAGGTCTTTTTCAGCCTTTCCAGTGATGGACAGGGCATCAAACCCCGAGAATTTTAGGAAAGGGGCGAAAAATCCGCCGCCATTGCTATCTATTACAGATCCTGTCAGCGGAGATAGGGTTACCACGGTGCTCTTACCCATCCCCGGATATGCCGTTGTCCCGCACAGAGGACCATTAGCAATTACCAGGGCGTTTTCAGGTGAATCCCATTTGCTGTCATCATTTACAGCGTTCCATAATAACCAGAGTGCAAAACCCCGTCCACCGGTAAAAATATCCTTCATTTGCTGAGTGACGGGTTTTTCGCTGATCGATTTTTGGTTCAAATCGACATGGAGGGTTCGGTTAGCATATCCCTTATCAACGGCTTGTTCCTGGTAATTGTATTTGGCGACTACTGTATGGCTATTGAGGTAATCTTTGGATTCTGTCATTCCTGCTTTCCTCCGCAGTTATTAAATAATTAACCTGATTTGCTCTTTTTGGATTATCAGCAATTATACACTGAAACATATCATCGCCCATGCTGTCCGTGTTGTAAAAATCATATCGGGGAGTGAATTTAAGCAGTATTTCAATTCTGTAAGACTCCCTCTGAAAATGGAATGGCTATTGCGTATATCTAACTTATCGTTTAAAATTAGAGGACATTATCTGCTGGATTTCCAGCAGAATCAACGTTAAGTGTAATCAAGTATGTTCAAAAAAATAGTCACTTTACTTCTAATTCTAATTGTTGTGGGGATAATTTCCGCTTGTTCCGGATCTGAGGGGAATAGTGCGGGTTATTATCTGGTAGATCCCCGTTTCAGTGACTTATATGAACGCCTGCGAGGGGAAGAAACACTCGGTCCTCCAATTTCCAATAAAAAATATCTAGCTGGTACAAAGCAGGAAAAACAGTACTTTGAAGGTGTGGTGTTGATCTATGATCCTGATCACTCTCCCAGGTACTTTATTGATCCAGTTGGTATTGAAGCTGGGTTTTCAGATTTACCAAATCAACAGCCTGAAAATCAAGGTATAAGATATTTGAATGGATTTGTCGTTCCAGTAGAATTTTCCCACTTTTACGATCAAATGGGAGGAGACCGCTGGGTAGGGCTGCCATTAACGAGGGCTCGACTGAATCCAGATAAAGGGAGAGTGGAGCAGTATTTTGAAAATATGGGATTCTTCAGGTTTGAGGACGACCCCCCTGGAACAGTGCATTTAATGCCATACGGTCTCTGGAAATGTGCAGGTGAGTGTTCCCAGTATCCAGGCGTGCAAAATGCCGGTATCAGCCCTTCTGCTGCAGAGGAGATCCAATCTCCATTTGGGGAAGCGATTGCCCGGTTTGGGACCTCATTCACAGGTGAAACGATATCATCCGCTTATCACGCGGCGGACGGGCAGATTGAACAGATCTTCAGAAATGTTGTCTTATTTCAGGATCCTGCCAGCCCAATGGGTGTCGCCTTGAGGCCGGTATCTTCCCTTCTAGAACGGGTTGATCAGAATTTCCAGACCAGACAAGATGGTGCTGAGGGTTATTTCCGTGAGATTGAAAAAGGGCAAGGTTTTTATATCCCTGCCTATTTCATGGATTTCGTCGATCGTTATTTCGGTTTTGGTATATCCGGTGAACCGGTCACCAAGTTGGAAGAGATTCGCGATGGTGTTTCGCAGCAATGTTTTGAGAATTATTGCCTCTTATTTGACGCTGCGGCAGACGCAGGGCAGCAGGTGAGGATCCTTCCTCAAGGGCAAAAATATAAAGAAGAGTTCTATCGGGATGCAGGAAAACCCAGGAATGAAACCCCAGCAGTGAGAAATATTCATATGGATATCTGGGAACAGATGCCCCAAATATCCTCTCATGAGAATCAACAGATAGGCGCTTGCATCCATGAAGAAGGAATACCGCTGAGCAATGTGCAGGTAGTGATAAATGTAAAGCCCGAGGGACAGGTCTCTTCTTCGTTCAATTTCGATCCAACAGACACAGGCGGATGTGCTTTCCTTGAGCTGGAACCGATCCAGGCTGCCAATGGCACCACAGTCGATTACCAGGTCTGTTTCCAGGGTTTGGGAGACCAGGAATTTTGTAAAAAAGACAGTTTCCTGATCTGGGGGAATACAGATAGCGATCTCACCAAACTTCCGGATGAAGCTGCTGTCACTGAGACAGAATTGGAACCAGAAATCACTCTTGATATTTGGGAACTCCATCCTCAGGTATCTTCTTCGGAAAACCAGGAGATTGGCGCCTGTGCCCACCTGGAAAATCAGCCCCAGCAGAATTTAAACACCCAGCTTATCCTGGAAACACCGCAGGATGGAGTGATCTCTTACCAGAGTTCGCCAACGGATCAGGGAGGATGTGCTTTCTTCAAAGTGGATCCAGTTAATGCTAATAACGGCGAGACAATTCCTTATCAGGTCTGCTTTACGAATAAATATGGGGAAAAATTCTGTGAAAGAGATAGTTTCTTGATCTGGGGTAACCCCTGAACTACTCGAACGATAAATAAAAACCGGAATCGCAAGCAAGATTCTGTTTTTTATGTGTTAATGAAGTTCACTAAGCAGCAATATCTGGTCAATCCTGGGACCGAGGCTGTATAGTTGAATATTAAAGCTGTAGGAGGTCTCTGGAGCAACTGATTCCGGGCTGATCCATTTCCGGATACCGACTGGCTCACCAGCGCTGAAGGCTACTGCTGCGATCCAGATCTGATTTCCAACTACAGCAGAAGCCAACACATCGACAGATCCAGAGATTTGGGCAACTTTGTTTTCCTGGGAATACTTGACAGAATAATCTGTGATCTCTGTCAAAGGTTGGGTCCTTTCAGAGGGAAGAGCTGTTATCAACGTCCCTGTGACCCGATATTGGTCAACCTGGGCGGGATTGATGAAAGCAGCCAGAGGTATCTTTTCATCAGGAAAGAGTGTGTTCAAAGGAGGTATGGCAATTACGCTTTGGATCAATTCCTGTTTTTGATCATATAGGTTAAAAACCGCTGATAGGTTTTCAAGGACCAGGTCCTGGGTATTCTCAACCATCACGTAACACCAGATTGCCCCGTCTTTGGTTGAATAGCAGACAGGGTCTGTTAGGGGAACAGGATAAGGAGTCGGTGTTGGAACAGAAAGTTCATCCTCTTCAGAAAATGGAATGACCAAACTTGTGCCTATGGATAATAAGCTGGTATCCACTCCTGGATTGGCAGAGACCAGTTTATCCAGCGAGATATTATATTGAATGGCGATCCCGTAGAGTGTATCTCCAGGTTGAACTGAATGGTTGAACGGGGTTGCGGTTGGGATCAATGGCAGGTCGGTGGGCAGCAGAACAGTAGCTGTCGGGATGACAAGTGTGCTGGTTTGTGCCTGGTAAGGATTCAGCGGCGGCGCGATGGTCAAAGTGGAAAGTGGCGTATTTTGTGATCCAGATGAACAGGCAGAAAGAAAGACCAGAATACCCAAAATCCAGGCCAATTTGAACCCTTTTTTTCTCATGTGGAGCATTATACCCTCACTTGTTAGTCGAGGCGGCCTATGCTACACTTTCTCTATGCTGCGACTACAGGACAGAGACTATGATGGCAGAAGATAAAAGATTCATCCTAGCTAAATTCGCATTGGAGCAGGGGGATAGATTCCAGGCGCGAGACCAATTGGCAAGTTTGTTAAAAGAAGACCAAGATAATATTGAATATTGGCTTTTAATGAGCACTGTTGTTGAATCGGATAAAGAGCGTATCTTTTGTCTGAATAAGGTTCTGGAAATTGATCACAATAATGAAGAGGCTCGACTGGGCATGATACTTTTTGGAGCTGTTGACCGGGGAAGTGTCCGCCCTGTTGAGATCAGAAAAAAGGACTGGACCCGGGATTTGCCTGATATTAGAAAGAAAGATAAGACTAAGGAACAGAAGAAGAGCCGTTATAACTATAAACAATTATTACCGCTGGGTGTGGGCGCATTTATCATCTTGCTGGTCGTGGTTTTCAGTGGACTTCTTCCGGGAACTCGATCGATCTTTTCACCACGTTTAACGATTACACCAATGACCTGGACCCCGTCAGTGGATCCGAATTTGGGCTTATTGACAGGCACGCCAAATCCCATTCTGCAAATTCCTATCGGACAGGTACTGAATGCTACATATACTCCTACACCAGCATATGTCTTAACCCCGCATCCTGGTTATGGCACATATCAATCAGCTCTTGATGCTTACCGAAAGGGCGATTTTGAGACCATGTTGACCTATATGCTGCAAACAGAAAATCAACTGGAAACGCCCGACATAGTATTCTTGTCCGGGGAGGCCTTTCGGAACCTGGGTAGATTTAATGAAGCCCTGGAAAAATATGACCGGGCCTTATTCCTGGACCCAGCCTTTGCCCCGGCTTATTTTGGTAGGGCCCTGATTTCACAAATAATGGATTCTTCGTATGATATCAAAGGCGATCTTGACCAAACACTACTCCTGGATCCTACTTTTGGTGAGGTTTATCTAGCCAGGGCCAAGTATTATCTTGACCAGGGATCATATCAATTGGCTTATGAAGATAGTTCCCAGGCAATCCTGTTTTTGCCTGAATCCCCTCTGGCCCATTATTATCGGGCGGAAGCATTATTGGAATTGAAGGATTATCCAGAAGCGGAAAAAGCGGTCATGTCCGCTTTATTACTTGATATTAACCATGTTCCATCCTATCTGGTTTATGGAAGAGTTAGTCTTGAGACTGGAAAACCCGGTCAGGCGCTTGACCTGCTGCAGCGTTATGAACCCTATGATCCACAAAAAACCTGGGTATTTTACTACTCTCTGGGAAAAGCAGTTTACCTGACTGGAAATGACTTAAATGGCGCTTTAGAGCTTTTGGATAGAGCAGAATCTATGGGAGGAGAGGATGCAGATCTGTACCAAACGAGGGCACAGATCTACGCAGAATTAAGCCAATTTGATAAGGCGGTTGATGATGCCTTTAAAGCCAGAAATGTAGATAGGGAAGATTTTGACGCAACCTTGTTCCTGGCAAAGGTTTTGTTTGAAAACCAACAATATACTTTATCACTGGTATACCTGAATATCGCAATTGATTTAACCAGAGATGAAGTCGATCAAGCCCAGGTGTATTACTGGCGGGCTCTGGCATATGAAGAAACAGGAAGTTTTGATGAATCAATCGCAGATTGGCGCAATCTGATCAGTCTTCCCCTGGCTTATGTCCCGGATGAGTGGGAATATACAGCTGCAGAAAAATTGCTTCCGACGGCAACTCCAAGCCCGACATATACTTTCACGCCCACTATGACCCCAACCACAACCTACACGGCGACGACTACACCCTCTGCAACGGTTACGCCTGCTCCCACTGAAACTTTAACTCCGACATTCACTCCAACCCTGGCCTCGACTCCCTGATTATGGCTGAAACCCTCCAATGATTAGATAAATATTAGAAAAGGTTGGGCAGACCGCATATCCCTTGCTATTAGTCTTTGGAAGTACTATAATTCTCGGTGGTAAATTGATCGTTTTTAATGGGTGATCAACTGGATAAAAAATGCCTATTTATACATATAGATGTGATAACTGTGGTGTTCAATTCGACCGCAGACAAAAATTTTCTGATGAGCCGTTAAAGGTTTGTCCTGAATGTCAGACAGAGACATTGAGGAAAGTATACTTACCTGTGGGGATTGTGTTTAAGGGATCGGGATTTTATGCTACAGATAACCGATCTCCATCCGGGACGGAGACAAGGCATCCTGAGGACCATGATGGTGAATCAAGCCAGGCTACTGAGCCGGAGAAAAAGACTGAAATGAAAGACAAGACAGAGGTAAAAGAAAACTGAGATCAAAAAAGATTCAAATTATATAAAGCAATCCATGCTGGATTGCTTTTTTTGTTTCTTGGGACTAGATCGTGATTATGGGGACAGGCATAAAAATTAAAATGAATAACACCAACCCTATCCAGGCGATGATCTTCCTGGTTGGGTCGAGTTCAGTTATTTCGTCCAGGGGTTCTGCATACCGATTGCCCACCAATAAGATAATTATTGCCCATAACCACCAACCAATCCATAAAAATCCCAGGATCACCAAAATAGCCAGGATCAAGGGACGGAGCCATTTAAGCCGTTTACCAAAAAGGCTGTAGATCAAATGTCCGCCATCAAATTGGCCTGCTGGTATCAGATTCAGCGAAGTGACTAATAATCCTGCCCAGCCAGCCCAGGCAACCGCGTGAATGACCACATCCAATCCTCCGATTGGGATCGGGCTGCCAGTAAAGAAATACTTCACCCAGTATAAGAATGGATTTACACCATTGAATGAGGACGGCTGAGGGAGCCAGGCTCCGTGGATTAGGTACTTCATTCCCAGGTAGAAGAGGGAGTTACCTTCAAAACCGAATTTATCTGGCAATAGAATAGGTATCTCTTCCACAACGGATAAAGATAATCCAATGATCAGCACAGGTATAGTGACGAGAAAACCAGCCAAAGGTCCAGCCAATCCGATATCCAGCAGCACTTTTTTATTTTTGGGTGGTTCGAGAAGCTGAATGAAAGCTCCCATCGTTCCGAACGAACTTAGTGGAAAAGGAATGAAAAAAGGCAAGGTAACATTAGTTTTATGGTAGCGGGCAGCAAAATAATGACCGAATTCATGAGCGGTAAGGATACTTAATAGGCTTATTGCAAAAGCAAAGGCCTCACCTAAATGGAGTTTAGAATGAGCCCAGATCAATCCAATATTAGCTGTTTGAGGGCCATCGTATACTGTAAAGATTCCCGCAAAGAGAATACTAATAAATGTTACAAGGAATAACAGATAGTTGATGCGTTTATTTGGCGGTTCCGCCCGGGAGATAGTTTTCCTGAGTGTTACTTCAACCTGATCTTCTACCGCTCGGAACCAGGGTGTGATTTTATGGGAGGTCAGTACATTGCTCAGATAATCATGGGCATCTTCTGAAGGCCGTTTTAACTTCCCCACGAACCGGATCAGATAATCATCTTTGTTTTCACCAAGAATGTAATGATCGATATCTAAGATCTCTTCAACAAGATGATTGAGAAACTCAGCTTTAAACGGATATTCAACTTTAGATTCACTTTGGGTCATTGGATGCTGGTCTATGATAAGAGAGCGGGAGTGAATGGGAGTCGAACCCACCGCGGCTCGCATAACGACCCGCCACCGATTTTGAAGACCGGGGAGCCCACCGGGACTCAACCACCCCCATGAATGAGGAGATTATATCTTTTAGCTCGGGAACTGTAAAGTTTAACCAATAATTAGAGGGAAAATAATATTTATATTAAACTGTAATAAATTTTCAATTATCAATTACTTTGTTCCAGGAGGCATATGCCTTGCTCTTGACGGGATTTAACTCCCCTGCTAGAATCAGCCCAGTAACTTAAAAATTGAATAACAAGGATATTAGCGACTGAGCCTCATTTATTGAGGTGACGAGGTGGAGGTCTTCCCCGCGAGGGGAATGCTAATCTGCATTATTATGCAGAGAAAATCGAATGATCAGCGGATGCCTCTGCAGCCCCGCCATGGGCTGCCTTATCCTTCCCGGAAAAAAGAGATTCAAATCCACTTGGTAATAGGTGAGACAAAATCACTTTATTGGCTCGGAGTTGTGTATATTAAGTAACTCTGAAAAATAAACAGGGAAGGGTATGCTGAAAATTCTTTTGCATCAATCAACAGCACGCCTGGTCGTGCTGTTTTTCTTTTAATTTATCCTTGTTTTTACTTGAACATTTTCAGGGTTGCATTTATTCAGTTTAGGAGGAGAAATGGATAATAAAGAGTTAATCTCACGTGTGAAAGAAGATGATGTTAAATTCATTTCCTTGCAATTTTCAGATGTCACAGGCTCAGTAAAAAGTGTTGATATCACTAACAAACGCCTCCCCAGTGCATTGGAAGATGGCGTATGGTTTGATGGATCTTCGGTTGAGGGTTTTTCCCGTGTTCAGGAAAGTGATATGCGCCTGGTATTGGATCCTGGAACATATGCCGTCCTACCCTGGAGTCCTGATGAATACCGGAGAGCTAGGGTTTTCTGTGATATCTATAAGCCTGATGGCAACCCATTTGAAGGGGATCCGAGAGGTGTTTTGAAGCGGGTCTTGAAAATCATCGATGAAAAAGGTTGGGTTTTTAATATCGGTCCGGAACCAGAATTCTTCCTGTTTAAGAGGAATGGGGCTGAGGATATCCATCCCGTTCCATATGACGTTGGTGGTTATTTTGACTTCTCCGCCAGGGACGAGGCTACATTGGTTAGAAATGAATTAATGCATGCCTTGATTGAAATGGGCCTGGATGTAGAAATGGGACATCACGAAGTGGCTCGTGGCCAGCACGAGATAGATTTCAGGTACGGAGATGCCCTGGGGGCCGCTGACAACGTGATCACAATGAAATACACTGTAAAAGCCATTGCGGCAAAATATAACCTGATCGCTTCATTTATGCCTAAACCGATCTATGGCGTAAATGGATCTGGTATGCACGCCCACCAGTCTATATTCAGCAAAGATGGTGAAAACTTGTTCTTTAACGCCAAGGATGAACACCATCTCTCGGATTTGGCTTATAAATTCATGGCAGGGCAGCTCAAGCATGCTCGCAGTATGTCGGCAGTATTGGCACCGACGGCAAACTCCTATAAACGGCTGGTACCAGGTTATGAAGCACCGATTTATATTGGCTGGGCTCAGATCAATCGATCTGCCTTGATCCGCATACCGAGATACACTACTGGACGAAGCAAGTCCGTACGGCTGGAATTACGATGCCCAGATCCATCAGCCAATCCTTACCTGGCCTTTGCGGCCATGCTAGCTGCTGGGCTGGATGGTATTGAAAACAATCTGGATTGCCCAGAATCTTTACACAACTTAAATATTTGGGATTTATCAAAAGAGGAAAGAGCTGAAAGAGGAATCGAGTCCCTCCCCGGATCATTGGCAGAAGCTATGCATGAGTTTGAGTCCAACGATGTAATTAAATCTGCCCTGGGGTCTGTGATCTGTGATGTGTTCAGCCGGGCGAAATGGGCTGAAGTGGATGAATACCGGACCCGGGTAACTGACTGGGAGATCAGCCGATACCTGGAGCTGGCCTAGGATTTGGAAATGGCTGTTGTAACTAAATACATCTCGTTGGACACTAAAGGCAATGGTGACGTGATCAATATCACCGAAGCTGTCCAAACCTGCATCGCAGACAGTGGTGTAGGGGACGGTGTGGTCACGATTTTCACACCTTCAGCGACAAGCGGGATCACCACCCTGGAATATGAATCCGGATGTGTTGAGGATTTGCAGCGATTTTTTGATGAGATACTCCCTTCTAACAAGGAATATGCTCACAATCGGCGTTGGGGGGATGGAAATGGGCATAGTCATGCGCGGGCCGCACTGGTGAAACCTTCTCTGACGATTCCTATTTGCGAAGGGGTGATGACATTGGGAACGTGGCAATCGATTGTCTTCATTGATTTTGATAATCGATCCAGAAAACGGAAGCTTGTGGTTCAGATCATGGGAGAATGAGAACAGTAAGGAATAAAAAAAGCCTGGATGACTCTCCAGGCTTTTTTCTTTATCCTAAATTTCGAACTGTTATTTATTCCTCGACTGTTCCAGGTTTTCCAGCGTCCCGGTAGGTCAACCACATGGCACCGATACCTATTAAGGTCACTGTGATACCTAATACCAGTCCGACAAACGGAATTGCTCGCAGGAATGTGTAGAGGAATACCCCTATCAGCATAGACCAGATTGGCTGCTCCGCATGTTTTGGCGCTAACCATTTCATCAATAGTTTACCAACGAGGTAGGACACCACAAGCTTACTGCCGTACGAAACCAGCAGTCCGAATCCTGCCATGATCAAACCCAGGCTGGAAAAACCAACTGCCAAGATAACTCTGGAAAGTTCACCGAGGGTCACAACTCCAAAGAAGATCGCACTGGCAATGATCAGGCCTCCGGCGAGGAATGCACCCAGGTAGACCACCATAATGCTGACCAGGCCCCATCCCAGGGACGGCAGGGCTTCTTTTTCAAGTTTACTGCTTACTTTGTTTAATAATCCAGGTATTTGCCAAACTACAAGGCCGCCAAGAAGCATCAAGGTGATGAACACCCGAACCTGTTTCACGAGCCAGGCTCCCACTAATCTGGACCCAAAATCTTCGGGATCAGGTGAATCTACATTCGGATTTACCTGTGGATCGTAATCAAACTCGATTCCGCCGTAAGGCGTGATGGCAATCGCACTTGACTGATCCTCAGAACTCTTGTAGTACAGTGATCCGCCAATTTCTGCTTCTTCAGATACGCGGATACCGGAGGGAGCGATGGTATCGATCCCTGGAGGACTGGGGTACATTTGAGGAGGCTGGCTATCTGAAGGACTGCCAACTTCTGCCCGGACATTATTACCAACATATCCGTCTATTTCCAGTGCACCTACACCAGCTTGAACATCCCTGCCAACCTCACCAGCCAGCAGTGCCTGGTACGCGCCAACCAAAAGATCGCGATGGATCTTGGACCCTTCTTCTGCGGAAAAGTTAAATCCGCCATAGAACATGTTCCGGCCAATTTCTGTATCCGGTCCTAGGGTTATTGTCATAGAGCCAGCGTAAACACTGCCGCTCACTTCTCCGTTGATCAAGATAGTCTGGGCACCTGAAGCCAGGCTGCCTTTGATGGTGCCATTGACCTTTACGATAGAACCCGCTGCAAAAACATCACCGTTCACGGTGCCATTGATTTCAACGACATCACCGCTGATAAAGAGATCATCATCGATGATTTCTCCTTCTTCGAGAATGCCATCCTCATCGAATTCTACGGCTTTTGCAGTCGCTGCAAATCCAAATCCAATTGTCAATACCAGCAACAGAGGGATAAAGATCAGCAGTACTTTTCTTTTTGTGGACATAACTACTCCTTAATAAAAATTATATAAAACACACTGGGGGTTATTATCAATAAAGTATACGGTGGAGGTTAGAAAAAGTTGCATTTACAAGCGAGTAGAAATCTATTGAAAACACCAGTCCGGGATAATCGGGCTCGGTATGTTCTATAGATAAGATCGATCCGGGATTGGTTTATTTTGATCTGATATATTTGTCCCAATATCGTTTTATGCCATCTGCTGACATGCCTGAAGGATTGGCTTTTTCAAATGCATCGAGTGTGACTTCTCCAACCCCTAATTCTAACGAGCGATTTTTAACCCAACTTAAAAATTCCTTTCTCAGGTCCTCAATGGAGTACTCTCGAGGCATAATCATGTGCATCCAATCTTCTACCGCATCTAATTCATATAATATGGAATCCAGCTGCCATGGTACATCGTTGAAAATACCAAAATGGGTTGGGGCGATAATTGAGATCTTCTCTCTTTTGAGTTTGGCTATGGATTCCCGCCATCTGGGTGGATGGAACTCAGGAGGCGGCATGGGTATACGCAGATGTTTTTTTCCTGAAGAAGCTATCCGGACCCCTCCTACATCACCGCAGAAGCAGATCTCATCCAGGATATAAGCCATATGATGGTTGGCATGGCCGGGAGTATCCAGAGCCCGAAAAGTGTAACTGCCAACTTCGATTTCCATTCCATCTTCTAAAATCACCAGCTGCTCTTCAGGGACAGGGAGAAAATCTCCCCAGAGGAGATCCATCTTGTCTTGATAGATCCTCGTTGCACTTGCCAATAACCTGGATGGATCCAGCATATGGGGAGCGCCCCGCTGATGGACATAAACTTTTGCACCTGATTGGTTAGCCAGCCAACCAGCGGCTCCAGCATGATCGAGATGGATATGGGTCAGCAGAACATGGGTGATTTCCTCAATTGAAAAACCAAATTCTTTAAGATTCCTGGTTAATTCGTTCTGGGTCGATCCGGGACCACTCTCAACAAGGGTCAAACCATCTGAATGAGGAATCATGTAGCTGGCAATAGCATTTGGGCAGTTCATGAATTTCAGATCAAGGGTGATGATTTCTGGTTTTTTGGTCATATATATCCCATAATTTATTAGTGATGACTTATTTTAACATTGATTATAAAAGATAATCCAATTTCATATAATAAATGAAAATAAGGTCCGAAAAAGATATACGCAAACATAAAAAAACTGATCTTGAAATCCCTTCTACCTTACAAAAATGTTAGCTCGGAAAGTTTAAGGTTGAATCGCTTCACTGTGGGTTGCGATAACAGATTGTGTATGCTAGAATACGACCACTCAACCAGATATACAAGGGATTATTACATATCCACCCACATATATGGGGGTATTTTACAAGAAATTATTGTGGGATCTGATTGAGTAATTTTATCTTTATTTTCAAGCGCAGGAGTCTCGTAGATGGCTAAAAACGTCGATCCCAAAGAACAGATTAACGTCGTTAATCCTATTCCCTCACTACCAAAAGGGCTGGCTAATGTAGATTTGACAGAGAATGCCCTTGAAGTGTTTAAACGACGTTATATCCGAAAAGGTGAGGAAGGCGAGCTAGCAGAAAGTAAAGAAGAAACTTTTTGGCGGGTGGCATATAATATCGCACTTGAAGAACAGAAATGGGGTGGCGATGTAGACAAAATCGCCCGGGAATTCTATCACCTTCTTGCAACAAAACGATTTTTACCCAATTCACCGACATTCACTGGCGCAGGAACTCCTTTGGGTCAGTTAGCGGCATGTTTTGTGCTTCCCATCAGTGATGACATGGGTAAGTGGAGTGATGGGATCTTCCAAACCTTAAGGGATGCAGCTTTGATCCAGCAGACTGGTGGAGGAAATGGTTTTTCATTCTCTCGACTGCGCCCCAGCAAGTCATTGATAAAAGCATCATCCGGCCATGCTACTGGACCGGTCGGGTTCTTGAAAGTTTATGATAAAGCGTTTGGGGAGATCGCTCAGGGTGGCACACGTCGGGGCGCGAATATGGCTGTCCTGCGGGTGGATCATCCGGATATCGAACATTTCATCACCTGCAAAACCGATGAAACCGCAATTACTAATTTCAATATATCAGTTGGCATAACAGATGCTTTTATGGAAGCCGTTGTTAATGATGATGTCTGGGAACTGCGCTTTCCAGACGTTAAAGATCCGGCTTATCGAAAATTTAATGGCACTTTGGATCAGGCAGAAGCGGCTGGTATTAATATTCAGGTTTATGGTTCTATTCGAGCCCGGGATCTATTTAACAAGATTGTCTATCACGCCCACCATAACGGCGAACCTGGATTATTATTCCTTGATCACGCCAACCGGTTTAATCCCATTCCACATTTATATGATCTTGAAGCAACCAATCCATGTGGAGAGCAATATCTCGGCCCTTATGAAAACTGCTGCCTTGGATCTATCAACCTCAGCCAGCACGCAGAAGTTGATGGGAAACCGGATTGGGAAGCTCTCAGGGTGAGTGTTGAAACTGCAACGGTCTTCCTTGATGATGTTGTTGATGCCAATGCTTACGTACCGGCAGTTCCTCAACTCGAAGAAGCTGCCATGCGAGCCAGGCGGATCGGATTGGGAATTATGGGTTTAGCCGATCTGATGTATCGGTCAGGTGTTCGATATGGATCTGAAGCTGGTCAGGAATTCTCTGCCCAGATCATGGAGTTCATTCGCTATCATGCAATGTTAACCAGCATCAATCTGGCGGAAATACGGGGACCTTTTCCCGCCATTGAAGGCAGTCGTTACGATCCCAATAATTTGAGCTGGGAAGTTCCGCAATCGATCATCAGCTATCAAAATGATTGGGGCAGGCCTACCCTCGATTGGGAGATCATTGTTCAGGGCATAAAGAAACACGGCATCCGCAATGCAGCCCAGACTACTGTTGCACCAACCGGGACCATTGCGACCGTGTCAGGTTGTGAAGGTTATGGATGCGAACCGGCTTTTGCGTTGGCGTACACCCGGCATGTGGTTGAGAGTGATGGCGAAATAGATCTGATCTATACCAGCCCACTATTCAATAAAGCACTCGAGAACTCTGGGTTATCATCCTCTACGCAAGAAGAGATCATCAACACGATCTTGGAAACCGGCACTTGCCAGGGAATTGATCTTCTGCCAAAGGAGATCTCCAATACGTTTGTTGTTTCAGGAGATATTTCTGCAGAAGAACATGTTCGGGTCCAAGCCGCTCTCCAGGCATTTGTTGATAACAGCATCTCGAAAACAATAAATTTTCCCTCATCTGCAAAACCTGAGGACGTTTCACAGGCCTATATTTTGGCGTGGGAAACAGGGTGCAAGGGAATCACCGTTTATGTGACCGGATCCAGGGATAAGGTAGTTCTTGAAACAGGTATGAAAGATCAGAAACCTGTTGTCCCGGAAGTCCAAACACAGATCCAGCAATGGCAAAGTGCAAAGAAACCCAGACCGCGACATTTGGAAGGTTACACCTACAGCATCCAGACTCCTCTTGGGAAGACGTATGTAACCATTAACGAGAATGGGGATAGCCAGCCTTTTGAGATCTTTATTAATACAGCGAAAGCAGGATCGGATACGGCGGCTGTATCAGAAGCAATTGGTCGTTCATTGTCTTATATACTTAGAATGTCTTCACCCATTCCTCCCCGGCAGCGCCTGGAAGAGGTTTATCAGCAGTATGCCGGTATTGGTGGTCGCCGCCCGACAGGTTTTGGACCCAATCGGGTCAGATCCCTGCCTGACGGTATTGCCCAGGCCTTGCAGGAATATCTGGAAAATACAGGCTGGCAATTTCAGGAACTATCTCCAGAAGAGATCGAGACCATCGATGAGATTGCACAGCCAGAATCCTGGTTGGAGGTCGGAGATCTTTGTCCAGAATGTGGACAGGCGGCGCTGGTAAATGAGGAAGGCTGTCGGAAATGTTATTCCTGCGGCTACAGCGAATGTTAAGCTGATTCCCCCTACTGAATATAGAAAATCTGGCATCTTATCAACCCCCGGAACACTCCCTGGGAGGGATTTATGACTACCCCAATTATTGAATTGATCCATCAACATGGATCTGTCAGGAACTATAAACCCGATCCGGTTCCTGATGGCTGGATAGAAGAAATTGTTGCTGCAGCTCAACGCACCTCCAGCTCCTCGAATTTACAAACCTATAGCGTGATCGTCACAGCTGATCCGGATAAAAAGGTAAAAGTTCAGGAGATCAGTGGAGGACAATCTCATATTTCACAGGCCCCGATATTTTTATTATGGTGTGCGGATTTCAGCAGGTTAAAAAGAGTATGTGATCAGCAGGGATATGATATTGAGGCAGGGTACATTGAAAACTTTATGGTCGGTACTGTAGATGCGGCCATCACCATGCAAAGTGCAGCTCTGGCAGCTGAATCCCTGGGTTTGGGGTTTTGTTTTATTGGCGCTTTGCGCAACGATCCAGAAGGCATTCGGGCTATCTTCCAACTCCCGGAACTGGTTTTTCCAGTGTGTGGGATGACGCTCGGGTGGGCAGAAAAGCCGCCTGTTATCAGGCCGAGGCTTCCCTTGAAATCGGTGCTCCACAAAGAAACGTACCAGGAAGATGACCTTGATCATTTATTGGCGTACGATCAGGTTATGATTGAAACTGGGATTTACGGAGGACGCCAGGTAGATCGAGAGGATCAGGATCCTGCAGATTACGGATGGATGGAACATTCTGCCAGAAGGGTCAACAAACCGTCAAGACCGCAGCTTAAAGCAGCAATCCTTAAATCAGGATTTCAATTAAAATAAAAGGAATCATCAGGAATAGGATTCTAATCGAAATTTGGTCAGGAGAGATAAATGGGTGCAGAGGAAAAAAGACCTACCTGGAATGAATACTTCATGAATATTGCCCATGAAGTTGCAAAAAGAAGTACTTGTGAGAGAGCACAAGTTGGGGCCGTGATCGTCCGCGATAAACGAATATTAACTACAGGATATAACGGAAGTCCCCGGGGGTTGCCCCATTGTTCAGAAGTTGGGTGTTTAATGGAGAATGGACATTGTGTCCGTACTCTCCACGCTGAGCAAAACGCCATCATACAGGCGGCTCTTCATGGTGTAATAACAGAAGGGGCGATTATATATGTGACCCACCAGCCTTGTTTCAATTGTGCCAAAACGATAATCAATGCTGGTATTTCTGAAATTGTCTATGGCAAGGAATACAGAGATGATCGTTCTCTTGAGTTTCTTAGTCAGGCTGGTGTGAAGATCACAGCGCTAAAATAATAGAAGGAAAAAAACGGGATCCTGCGTCATTCAGATCCCGTTTCTTGTTTTAACCCCTCCGCTGTTTCAGGATATTAAATCAGAATAGCGATCTTCCAATCGATCAGTGTATTCGTCATAATCTGGAGCAATACGTTCATACTCGCTGTCAAGCAGGGGAGAACTGATGATGTAATCCGCAGAACAGCGGTTCATCGCAACTGGAATATTCCACACAACTGAAAGCCGCAGCAATGCTTTGATATCAGGATCATGTGGCTGGGATTCGAGTGGATCCCAGAAGAATATCAACACATCAATTTCACCCTCGGCAATTTTCGCCCCTATTTGAAGATCTCCGCCCAGTGGGCCGCTTTGCATGCGTTTGATTGGAATTTTTAATTCCTCTGTAAGTAACCGTCCTGTAGTGCCAGTGGCATAAAGAATATGCCTGGATAGTTTTTCCAGGTTAAATTTTGTCCAGGCCAGCAGGTCATCCTTTTTGTGATCATGAGCGATCAGTGCGATTCTCTTCTGTTCGAATGGAACATTTTTCTTGTTATTCATTTTGGCCTTCCCGAGTTCTGGTGATCAATATAATCTATTTAACCATACCCTGGAAGAATGAGTATTGATCGGACCGTAACTACTGGCAAATTTCAGGTTAAAAAAGTAGAGGGAAAGGATCACTCACTTGTTTTGGATTGGTCCGTTCAATAAATATTTGATACCATCTATTATATAGATACTTAAATTGTTCAGGTGATATTTTATGGACGATCTTGAGAAGAAGACAAATAACCTCGCCAATGATTTAGTTTTTGAGCTGAATAAATCCCTGGGTTTCAAAAAAGATGGTCTCATTCAGCCATTCCTTAAACCGCTGGTATGGAAGCCAATGGTGCGATTCTCTGAGCTGGCAACAATCTTTGAACACCGGGTTGTCCAGGAAGGTTGGCAAAAAGCTTCTGCCTGGTTCATTACCTATTTTGTAGATAAAGTAAAAGCATTGGGTGCAGAGCATCTACCAAAAGAAGGTCCCCTGGTAATTGCAGCCAACCATCCAGGTGCCTATGATTCCTTGGTGATCTCATCACAGATCCCGCGAGATGACGTGAAGATCATATCGTCTGATATCCCGTTTGTTAAAAAACTTCCGGATACCAGCAAACACATGATATTTTCGTCTCAAGATGCTCACGACCGGATGAGCGCTGCGCGGGGTGCGCTGCGGCACTTGAAGAATGGTGGTACGCTGCTGGTGTTCGCCCGGGGTACCATGGATCCGGATCCGGCATTTATGCCAAATTCTGAAATTGAGCTTACTCGTTGGACATCCAGTCTGGGTTTATTTATGCGCAATGTCCCTCAAACCAAGCTGGCTGTTTCCTTGATCAGTGGTGTGTTATCGCGCAAATATATCAATCATCCGGCGACATTATTTAGAAGGGGAAGGGTAAATAAACAACGATTATCCGAATTCTTCCAGGTGATGAATCAGCTCCTCGCACCAGGAAAATTAATGGTATCGCCCAGTTTGTCATTTGGCCCTCCTGTTACGCTGGATGAGCTTGGTTTAAGGGAAACACGGGATATCGACAAGATCACTGATGAAGTTATCAAAAAAGCCCAAGAGCACTTCCAATTCCACAAGAAAAAACTTTTATCTGCTTGATCTTTTTCTAGGGTCATATAAAAGAACCCCTGGCTTTTCCAGGGGTTCTTCTCGTTGGATGTTAAGAGCATGCTATTACTAGTTATTAAACCTACCTCGGATCCATTGAAACAGAACTGCCACTGCCAGGGCAAAATAAGCCAGAAAGCTACCTCCGATCAAGAGCCATTTTACCCCTGAGAAAATTGAAGTTGTCAGAGCTAACCCGAAAACTTGCGCGGGATAGCTTGCCATCACCAGGGATGCACCGGTGTTTTCCAAATAGTCAAATATGCCAGCTAATAGAGGCAGAAGGTTCGAATAGCCAAGAAGCTTACCTGGTTTTCCAAGTTTTTGATAGAACCAGCTGATCCCTGACACCAAAAAACTGATGTATACGAGAGGGAATACCAGGTCGAAGGTCCACCGGGTTTGAATGTAAGCTTGCCTTCCGTCTGCCCCATACTCTTGTGCTGCCTGAAGCAAATCACCTGGGGCATAGAAAAGTGAGGTATCTGGCGATATGCTGCCTTTTGCATTTCCTTCAGCTAAGGCTGCCTGGCCAGGAAGTACGAATATCATGAATAGCACCATGATCAGCAATGTCAGAACCATGACCCAGCTTTTTGAGACTGTTATCAACCAGGTGGATAATTTAGTACCCATAATTCTCCTTAAAGATCTTTCAGGTTTTTGATCTGTTCCTGGAGTGTTTGAACAGTTTCCTGATATCCGGTCAGTTTGTCTTTTTCTTTCTTAACCACGTCATCTGGCGCTTTTTCGGCGAAAGGACTGGCCAATAAACCTTCCAATCTCTTGATCTGTCCCTCCAGTTCCTTGAGCTCAGCGCTCAGGCGTTCTTTCTCTGCTTTCGGATCAATCAATCCACTCAGAGGAAGGTAAATTTCAACGGGACCAGCCACGAGAGCGATCTGGTCTTGAGGCTTTTCATCCAGTTCTTTTTTGATGGTTGTCCGATCCGGATCCAGCTGAGCCAATGTGATCAGGCTGCCAATTTCCCTTTCAAGCATCTCACTAAATGAACTCGAGATCAAGTTTGCAGGAATCAATTTTCCGTGTTTGATATTCTTTTCTGCCCGTAAATTCCGGATGGTGCGGACGATCTCCTGAATGAGCTCAAAATCCGATACCTTTTCCTTCTCCCATTCCTCTTCAGCTCTGGGTTCAGGCCAGGCAGATATCATTAATGCTTCTTCCCAATCCGGCATCCTATCCTTTAAGGGAGAATTTCCAACACCATCTTTTAAATGCTGCCAGAGTTCTTCTGTTATATATGGTGTAAATGGATGCAGTAAGCGCATGCACTGATCAAGAACTTTGACCAGGGTTTCAATCGTATAAAATGCGCGATCTCCACCTTCGGCGATCTGACTTTTGGAAATTTCCAGGTACCAATCAGCATATTCACCCCAGAAGAAATCATAGATATAACGTCCGGCCTCACCATATTGATGATTGTTGAAAAGCCGATCGACATCCCGGATCAACTGCTGCATCTTGGCCCAGATCCAGGAATCAGCCAGTGTCCAATTTGGATCAGCCTGAGGAACGAGTGGGGCATTTTCAAGGTTCCCAAGAACAAATCGACCAGCATTCCAGATCTTATTGGCAAAGTTTCGGTTGGCTTCAACTTTTTGGAGACTGAGGTTGGTATTGAGTCCCGGTGTTGATCCCACAAGCATAGTAAAACGGACGGCATCTGTGCCCATATCATTCATAACATCAATGGGGTCAATTACGTTTCCTTTGGATTTGCTCATTTTCTGGCCGTGTTCATCCAATACCAAGCCGTGTAAATACACAATCTCAAAGGGGGCTTTCCCGGTGAGTTCAAGGCTGAACATGATCATTCTCGCTACCCAGAAAAACAGGATGTCATATCCGGTTTCCATCATAGTAGTGGGGAAATAATAATTCAGGTCTGGTGTCTCGTCTGGCCATCCTAGGGTGGAAAAAGGCCATAATCCAGATGAGAACCAGGTATCAAGCACGTCTGGATCCTGACGGATATTTTTACTGCCGCAGGCCTGGCAGTTTTTTGGATCCTGCCTGGTGACTGTCAGTTCTCCGCAGTCATCACAGTACCAGACTGGAATCCGGTGTCCCCACCACAGCTGGCGGCTGATACACCAATCATGGATATTTTCCATCCAGTTGTAATAAACTTTCTTAAATCGGTCAGGTATGATTTCGATATCGCCATCCTGGACTGCTTTAAGTGCTTTTTCTGCCAGAGGAGCAATCTTCACGAACCATTGTGTGGAGATCATGGGTTCAATGATCTCTCCTCCCCGCTGGGCTCGTGGAATCTGGTGCAGATAATCTTCTTCTTTAATGACCAATCCGGCATCCTTCATATCCTGCCAGATGTTTTTCCTGGCTTCAAAACGGTCCTGCCCCTGGTAAGGGCCACCTATTTCTGTCACCATAGCTTTTTTATCCAGCATGGAGAGCACTTCCAGGTTGTGGCGCAATCCGATCTCATAATCATTCGGATCGTGCCCTGGTGTGATCTTTAAAGCACCTGTACCAAACTCTACGGTAACGTACTCATCACCGATAACTGGGATTTCCCGGCCAAGAATGGGAACCAGTACCATTTTCCCGATGTATTCCTTATATCTGTCATCGTCTGGATGAACCGCAACAGCAGTATCGGCCAGAATGGTTTCGGGACGTGTTGTGGCAACCGGGATAAATTGATCAGGATCTTCAGCCAACTGGTATTTGAAGTAATACAGTTTTCCTTTTTCCTCGGTATGTTCCACTTCCAGATCAGAGACCGCAGTTTGCAGAGTTGGAGACCAGTTGATCAAACGAGGTCCCCGGTAGATCAGGTCTTTTTCGTATAGGTGTACAAATGCCTCCCGGACAGCCCGGGATAGGCCTTCATCCAGGGTGAATCTTTCCCGGCTCCAATCACAGGATGCACCCAACCGCCGGATCTGTTCTACGATCCTTCCTTCGTGCTCCTCTTTCCAAGCCCATGTTTCCTCCAGGAAAGTATTACGGCCAACTTCCTCCCGGCTGGTGCCTTCATCTTTCAGTTTCATTTCTACTTGAAGTTGGGTCGCGATTCCTGCGTGATCTGTCCCCGGTACCCAGAGAGTAGGAATACCTTTCATGCGCTGGTGCCTGATCATCAGGTCTTCCAGGGTTACAAATATGACATGGCCCAGGTGCAGAACACCGGTAACATTAGGGGGCGGTATGCTGATCACGTATGGTTTTTTCATGGGATCATGGCCCGGGAGATTGGGGTCGTTAGTGGGTTTAAAGTAGCCGTTCTCTTCCCAGAATTTGTAAAGTCGCGCTTCTGCGGATTTAAAGTCATATTTAGTTGGGAGCATCTCTATCACCATCCTGTTATTGATCAAACCTCTATTAAAACTAAGATTTAGATTATTTCTGCTGTTCTTAAATAAAAAAAACCTCTCATCCCTGAGGACGAAAAGGTTTTATTCCTTCCGCGGTACCACCTCGTTTTGTATGTTCTTTGAACACACACACTCTAATCCTGGTTCAATGACCAGGATTTCGCTGTATCGGGCTCACCCGTGCCGCTCTACTCTTTAGGATCAAATTTCTTCGGCAGACCAACCAGGGGACATTCCAGAGGTTATGCTGAGGGGGGTTTTCAGCCGGTGGCCTCCCTTCTCTAACAGCGATTTTCCCTGTACTCTACCCGGTTATAGGTCGTTTTTTCGATTTTCAGCATTATACCTGTACTCTGCAAGCAAGTCAACCGGGTGGTGGTTTAGAGACAGCGATATGGCTTTGTGAACAGACTAAAAAATACTAGATAATAATTCCCATCTTTCAAACCTTAAAATTTCTTGACTTTCACCCTGTGAATATGCTATTCTTTGCTTTATTGCAGGCGGGAAAATGATAGGTTTTCACTAAATATATTCATCCGGGAGGGTAAAAAATCTATGATTCACCGGGAACGGGTTGCCGATGACGTTTATACATTCCAAAGCGATATTTACGCACAAGTAAATGCTGGCGCAGTGATTGGACAAGATTGGGCAGTAGTAATTGATACCCTGGCTTTTCCTGAAGAGTCTCTGGCCATCAGAGAATTCATAGAAGATGAATTACAACGAAAAGTGCGTTATGTGATCAATACCCATTACCACGCCGATCATAGTTGGGGAAATTGTTTCTTCCCGGGAGCCTATGTTTTCAGCCATGCTCTTTGCAGGGAGTACCTTGAAAAAATTGGTATTGCTTCTTTACAAACTGCCATGGAGATGGATTCTGTTTTCCAGAAGACACAGATCGTCTTACCGCATCTAACACTGGATTCAGGGGTCCTGGAATTGATTGTGGGCGATAAAACTTTGAGATTAATCGAACTGCCGGGACACAGTTCTGACGGCATAGGTGTGTACGTTGTTGAAGATGAGGTCTTATTTGCAGGCGATGTATGGATGCCTATTCCTCATATTGTCGATGGTGATTCCCAGGTCATGCGCGACTCCTTGAATAAGATAGATTCCATGACCATAGAAAATGTGGTCCAGGGTCACGGAGAAGTGATCTTGAGAGGTGAGGTGAGTTCCAGTATTCAGGATCGGATCCTGTACCTGGATAATATCGATCAGATAGTTCAAGCTGCAGCATTGGATGAATACCCGGGTGAGTTTCTAAAAGAACAAGATATCGAGAGCTCCGGGAAAAGCCGGATACTATTAGGCGGGGCTGCAGAAGAGATCCATCAACAGAACTTGTGGCATCTCTATCGCAAAATTCATGGAGAAGAACCTAAGAAATTTGAACCCCGAGAATTTTAAAACTGGATAATAAAAAGGGTCCTGGTAGCATGGAGTGCACCCCATAATGTGGACAGATAAATAAAGACACTCTCGTGGGTAATT
>CAZOUN010000042.1:0-22471 GCA_964582965.1 uncultured Anaerolineales bacterium
TTCCAGGGTCCCTGGACAAATAAAGTATCTCCAAACTGAAGGGCCGTATCTTTGAGGGATAAACTTTCATCGGATCCTGGTCGGTTGATTCCCAGCACTGTCAGCTGATAAAGACTTCCAAACCGGGAGGATACCAGGGATTTGCCAATCATCTGAGACCGGGGCGGCAGCAGTACCTCTGCTACGCCAACTTCGTTATTAACCAGGGCTTTATGGTCCACGGACTCTGCAGGCTGTACTCCAAGCCGCAGTGCTGCCGAAGCATGGCTGACATCGTTGAGTTTTCCCTGGCAGATCAAGAGATCGTCTGGCAGTAACAAGTCTTTGGTTAAGATTTTCTGGCTGCCCGGTTCCTCGTCCGCCAGAAATCGGAAATTCCCGATCGGGGTCCGCCCTGGATTTTCCTCAGTGCGGAATATTTCCAGTACATTTACCCCATAGCTGCTGCCCAAATCACTTTCCAGGAGAGATTTCCCAACCAGCGGAGATCCCTGACGAATCCGCAGCCTATATAAGTCTTTTGGTAGTTTATAGACTTCCATTAATTCTTCCGGCGAGTCAACTCTCTGAAGTTCTGTGCCGCTTTTCCGGTCTGGCAGCAGCCAGCGTCCAGCTAGTGTGATATACAGGATTCCGACTAATAAGAGGACCAGGCCGATTGGAGTGTAATCAAAAAATGTAAATGGTTGGAGTCCGTTTTCTGCCAGAAGATCACTGACAACGATATTTGGCGGGGTGCCGATCAAAGTCATTGCCCCACCAAGCATAGATGCGAAAGAAAGTGGTATAAGCAGTTTTGAAGGATTGATGCCTTTTTTTCGGCTAATGCTGATAATAGCAGGAGCCATCACGGCCACTGTTCCTGTGTCGCTGATAAACCCGGATAAAACGGCTACAGTGCCCATGATTAAAACCAGCAGGCGAGATTTGCTTTTTCCGGCAAAATGGATGATCTTTCCGGAAATGCTATCTGCCAGACCGGTTTCCATTACCGCTCCGCCAACAATGAATAAGGCGGCAACTGTGATCACGATCGGACTGGAAAATCCGGCCAGAGCTTCTTCCGGTGAGAGAATACCGGTTACCATCAAAGAGATCACCAGGCCGAGAGCTACAAGGTCAACTGACAGCCACTCCGTGATAAAAAACAGGATGGCGGCGCCTAACAAAGCCAAAGTGATCCAGATTTCTACATTTTCCATAAATCCATTTCCAGTGCTAATTACTCCTGCCTAGTGTACCAAATCTTCCTCCGAACGGGTACTGCCATGGAAATAATCAGGGGTTAAAAACACATATATCGGCAAAAATCTGGATAAGTCTGGGGATAAAGTTATCTACTCTGTGGATAACTGGCTAATACTGTGGATTGAGTGGGGATTATTTGAGGATAAAAATCATCCCGGTATGGAACAAGATCGCCACCAGAACGCTCCCGCTCCACAGCAGATATGCCAGGTACCGGTTTTCCTGATTTCTGAATAGGAATAAGCCAAGAATCAGGTTTGCTAAATAAGCAGTTGTATTTAGGATTGGAAATAAGACTAGGCGAACACTGTCGAGGCTATCGTGAGGTGTTCCAGTTGGAGTGAAACCCAGCGATACCAGTTCTCTGGAAGGAATTACCAGCAAGGTCCAAATTAACAAGCTGATATTTAATAAGCCCCCACCGATCAAGATCCAGAGAATTGGCTTATTTTTAAAAACCTCGCTCAATATCAATGCTGGTTGGACTGACTCATGAGATATAGGGCTGATTGCTCCCAATTCAGTGAGTTGATGGTACGCGGTTATTAACTCATCAACCTGATTGGGAGAGATTGCGAAATATCTCTCACCTGCGGCGATAATGACCAACCCTTTTGTGCTGGAAGCCAGATATTCCACTTCTGGTCCCCGTTGAAAACGTCGCATTCCCGTGACTGCTCCCGGCCAATGGATGACAGGTAGATGAGGGGCAGTTTCCAGATCTTCTATCTGATAGACCCAATCCACTTCTTCCATGGGCAAGCTTTCAGAACGCCAGCCCCACTGTAATTTGAATCCTCCCCGCTCAAGGATGTATTCAGAACGATGCAGGGCGTACAATGTGTATATCAGATAAGGGACTGTGGCTAAAAAGAGAATGATCAGGGCGATATAGGGTAATAATTGGGGTGCAACCTCAACATTGGAGACTCCCCAAATACCCCATACACCGGCAGCTGAAAAGAGCAGCATCAGCAGCAAGTGAATAATCGTTCCCATTTGTTTACGGGGATAGAAGATGTATTTTTCCTCCATGAATAACAGTTATACCATGGCGAGTCTTTAGGGTCAGGCCAATAAACTTTTTTCGGTCTAGATTGGGCTTATATTCTGGTATGATGATTTCGTATTATGGGGAGCATTATGAGTGAAGCAGATGTTATCAAGAATACAATAGGTGGACCAATTACTGTAGAGTCGATGCAAAAGGATCTGGCAGCGATTGGAGTGAAGCCAGGTATGGTGTTATTAGTGCATTCATCACTCAGTAAGATAGGCTGGGTCAGCGGAGGTCCTGTGGCAGTGATCCTTGCCCTGGAAGAAGTGCTTGGTCCAGAGGGAACCCTGGTGATGCCAACCCATTCCGGTGATCTATCAGATCCGGAAGAATGGTCAAACCCACCGGTCCCCCAGGAATGGAAGGATATCATCCGCCAGACCATGCCGGCCTTCGACCCTGGGATCACGCCAACAAGAGCGATGGGCAGGATCGCGGAATCGTTCTGGAAACAGCGGGGCGTATTGCGAAGTAATCATCCTCATATGTCATTTGCTGCCCGGGGAAAATTCGCTTCCTTGATCACAAATAACCATCCCCTGGATTTCTGTCTTGGTGATGAATCTCCACTGGCGAAGATCTATGACCTGGATGGAAAGATCTTGCTTTTGGGGGTTGAGCACGATAATAATACCAGTTTGCATCTGGCCGAATTCCGGGCGGTTTTTGAGGGTAAAAAAGAGGTCAAGCAAGGGGCTCCGATAATTATTGATGGCAAACGCCAGTGGGTGAAAATCCGGGATTGGGAAGAGCATAGTGAGAACTTTATTGAGCTGGGGAAAGCTTACAAAAAAGCCGGCGGAACACTTGTTAAGAGAAAAATTGGTATGGCCGATTCGCTGTTTATTCCCCAGCGGGAATTAGTTGATTTTGGCGTGAAATGGATCGAGGGGAATGTGAAGATTAAGGAAAAAGACACTGATTAGAAGAAATAACCAGAGGTATTTTCTCTGGAAGGAAGGTTATGATGAGTATTTTTGAAAATGAGATCCTGGAAAACTCGCTTCAATCCTGGTTGATTGCTGTTGGTATAGCTCTGGGTATATTCCTGGTTTTTCTATTTATCAAGCGGATTTTCAAAAATCGCCTGAAGAATTTGATAAGAAAATCAAAAATGAACCTGGATGATTACCTGATCCCCCTTCTCTCACAAACCCGCTGGTTCAGTATATTAGCTGTGGGATTGTGGGGAGGATCGTTGGTATTGGCCCTGCCAGCGGATATCCAAAATTGGTTTATTAGAATTGTAAAATTTGTTCTGGTTCTGCAGGTTGGGTTCTGGGGCACAGGCGTGATCTCGTTATATATTGACCGCGGAGTAAAAGCCAAGGTCGAAGAAGACCAGGGTGAGGATGCTACTACCCTGGATGCCCTGGGATTGATCGGAAAAATCATCTTATGGGTCATTCTGTTTTTGATCATTCTGGATAACCTGAATGTGGAAATCAGCAGTCTGGTTGCCAGTCTGGGGATTGGCGGGATTGCTGTTGCCCTGGCGCTGCAAAATATCTTGGGAGATTTATTTGCCTCTCTTTCGATCACCATAGATAAACCATTTGCGATCGGAGATTTTGTGGCAGTAGATGATTTCGAGGGTGATGTGGAAGATATCGGTCTAAAGAGCACCCGGATCAGGAGCCTCTCCGGTGAAGAATTGATCTTTTCCAACATGGATCTGCTTAACAGCAGGATCAGGAATTTTAAAAGGTTGGAGAAAAGGCGCATTTCATTTACTATTGGTGTCGTTTATGGAACACCAGTTGAAAAAATGAAGAAGATTCCTGGAATGATAGAGGATATCATTTCTCCCATTGAGAATGTCGAGTTTGACCGGGCTCACTTTAAGACGTTAGGAGATTTTTCTCTGGACTTCGCTGTGGTCTATCATGTCTTGGACCCTGCTTATGCATCTTACCTTGACATTCAGCAGGTCATAAACCTTGAGATCTATCAGCAATTTGAGAAAGACGGGATTGAGTTCGCTTATCCTACTCAGACGATTATGCTGGATAGTGAAGGGTAGGGCGGTTATATCCTGGAAACCAGGTCGCTGATTTTGTAGATCCTATGGCACTCAACTTCCGGGAATATATTGCGTGGATCAAATAGAACCGGATAGATTTCTGCGTTCTGGGCTCCTACAATGTCCGTATAATAATTATCCCCGATATAGGCAGAAATTTCCGGGCTGCTTTCAGCTAGATAGAGAGCATGTTCAAATATCTTGGGATCAGGCTTTGCCATTTGGACATCGCCTGATGTGAAGCAAAAGTCAAAATAGGATTCGAATCCCAGGTCTTTTACTTCAGCTTCGATGGGGGTTGGTCGATTGCTTACCAATCCCATCTTGAATCCTAACCCCCGCAAGGACTTTAAGGTTGGGCGAACATCATCCGCGATAAATACCTCGGGTTTATATCTTTTAATGAGTTCTTTTTGGATGACTGGGGCAAGGTCCGTTGTTTGTAATTCTGTCAAGCCGGCAGCCCAAAGCTTGCGTTTTAGATAATGGAGCCAGAACTCATCAGTTAACTCGCCGTACATCTTCGTGTCCTGCTTCAATTCTTCAGATTTAGCCCAATAGCGGAACATGAACTGTTGGGTTTCGCGGTGTGCGGTTGCCATCACTGGTACCAGGTGTTCATCGAGAATTGTAAAAAGGACATCCAGAGAGGAAGGATGCTGATGGATCAATGTGCCATCGAGGTCAAAAAGCAGTGTTGTGATATGGATGGGTAGGGTCATAAGTATATGTTCATTCCAAGACGTTTACGATTGTATCCCCAATCACTGGATAAAGTTGATATTTTTCCAATCCAAGGATTTACACTATAATATATTGGATTATACATTACCCTTATTTCAATGGGTATAATATGATATTTTGTGAGGGTTTTGTAAGCTCCGGGTCACCAAGAAGTTATATTTATGAGAACTCCTAATCAGAAACAACAACGGCTGCAAATAATCTTTATGGCATTGATTGGCATCACTGTCCCTTGTTATGCCTTGGGATATACATTTGTATCTATTACAGAAAAGAATCAACCCACTCCCACTGTCAAGATTAGTTCCAGTGCCACTCAGACAATAATGCCGATTGATACCAGTACACCAGCTTCAATCATACCTACCCGTTTCCCTACTTTTACTCCTACGAATACGCCCACAATAACGCCCACCAGGACCGCAACCGCGATCCCGACTGATACACCTACATTAACCCCCACCCAAACCAATACCTTCACACCCACAGCGACACCTACCAATACCCAAACCCAACCAGCAACAACTGAGCCACCACCCTTGACGACTACTCTAAATTGAATAAAAAATTGATCAATAGGTAGTCTTTTTCCCCGAAATCACCCTTATCATTGAATTGTTAATTTCATACAAATGCGCTTATTTCTGAAAAAACTGTGGTTTAATGTGTTTTCTTTGAGAAAGAAAAGTTAATTATGATAAAACCTGAGAAATACAGTATTAATAGGAACTTCTTGAGATTGATACCCGGCCTGATAGTTATTGGCTTGCTGGTATTTGGGATCTCATCTTGCAATTTCCCGAATTTGGGAGGGATCTTCCCTTTCAGTTCAGCAACGGAAATTCCTGGATCAGCTGCGGCCTCACCAACACCCAGGCCCTCTGCGACACCAAATATCCCGGTGGTTCAATCCCGGAGGTTAATTGTATGGGTACCGCCCCAGTTCGACCCTACAGCAGCAACAACGGCCGGGAATCTGTTTCTGTCTCGCTTGGACGAGTTCATCGAAAGGCGTCCCCAGACAGAGATCCAGGTTCGTGTCAAACCAACCACTGGTGATTTTGGGATCCTGGAATCACTCCAAGTCACAGATTCTGCGGCTCCGCTTATTATGCCGGATCTTGTGGCTTTGCCCCGATCACTGGTGGAGCAGGCTTTCGAAGCTGGTTTGATCCTGCCGCTGGATGGATATACCGAATCGATCGTGGAAAACGATTGGTATGACTATGCCCTGAATCTAGCTCTTATGAATGATGAGATTGCCGGTATTCCTTTTGCAGGCGACTTGATGGTCTTGGCTTATAAGGATGATACTGGAGAGGTGCCACCACCAGATTGGGATACGGTGATCACAGCTCAAACAACATTGGCTTTTCCTGCCTCGGATCCGCGCGGTTTAGTAACCTTGGCCCTTTATCAAAGTGTCTCAGGGGAACAGCCAGGCGCTACTGTTGAAACATTGATCCAGGAGGAATCAATCCTGGAAGTTTTTAATTATTATCAAGAAGCTCAGACAGCAAATGTGATGCCATACTGGTTAACACAATTTGAGACCGATCAACAAGCCTGGCAGTCTTATCAGGACCGCCAATCAACCATGGCAATTACCTGGAGTTCTATTCTTTTGACTGGGGAATCAGCCAATACGTCCCTGGCCGCCATCCCCACCAAAGAAGCAAAACCCTTCTCTTATGCAGATGGTTGGGTTTGGTGTGTTATTCCCTCTAATCTGGAAACAGAACAAGAAGCAGTCGAGCTGATCGAATTCCTCACCGAGCCTATATATCTCAATACCTGGGGAGTTGAAGCAGGATATTTACCTGTCCGTCCATCTGGGTTGGATAGCTGGTCAGAAACTCCGTTCTACACTACTTTACAGCAGCTGCTGCCTGCGGCAGTACTTTTGCCCGGAAATGATATACTGGATGATCTTGGTCCTGAAATTCGCGATGCAGTGATAAGTGTTTTAAAAGATCAAGTAGAACCAGTTGATGCTCTCGCTACATTTATGGAGGAAATAAGTGAGCCCTAGGGCGGATATGTTTATCTTACTTCCCAAATCTATACCTGCGTGTTATAATCACCAGCCGTGTTAAAAAATACATACAAAAGTAATCAAGTTTACTGAATTACTTCGAAGGAATTATAGGATGAGCGACTTGATCAAGGCGTTAGAAACGCCAAAAAACCCCAATGTTCCCGATATTCAATCCGGGGATACCGTAACCGTTTTTGTGCGTATTAAAGAAGGCGACAACGAACGAGTTCAGCAATTCAAAGGCACAATAATTCGGACCCATGGTATGGGAAATAGTGAAAGTTTCACGGTGAGAAGGATTGCCAGCAATGGAATTGGTGTTGAAAGGACATTCCTGACCCGATCCCCGATCGTCGAGAAAGTGACCGTTCAGAGCCAGGGCCACCACCGCCGTTCACGGCTTTATTACCTGCGTGAACGCAGTGGTAAGAAAGCGAAACTCCGCCAGAAATTCACATCCTAGCCGGAGCGATTTTAAGATAAAAAGAGGGCATAGAAATATCTGTGCCCTTTTTGTTTTAAGCTAGCGGAAACCTCCAAAAATCTGAGTATAATGAAAACTATGAGAACTAGATTCGTTTTGTTCCTGCTTCTGACCGCTGCCTTGATCAGTTCCTGCCAAGGCACTGAAATTGCTTCTCCTGAACCGACAGGAGTGAGTTTTTCATTTGAGTTTTTCCGGGATGGATATTACCAGGCTGTGTTGCCAACCTGGGAGGAAGCTTCGGACTTGGATACTGATACACTGCATCTGGTTGTAAATGATGGCCAGTTCATTGTAATTAACCACTATAAATTATTACCCGATATGATTTCAGACAAATTCCTGTCCCAAATTGAAGAAGATCCCAATTCTTACCTTGTTAGCCAGGATGTGCTGGAAGGTAAACCAATTTTCGAATGGACTACCCGGGAAAATGAACAGACGATGCGCCATCAGGCAGTCTTGGATTACTGCCAGGGACGAACTTATGCTCTGATCACAGGAGGAAGGGATACGGTTGAAAATGCTGCTCTTTTCGAAGAAGTTTTAGCTTCTTCCAGCTGCCATGATGAATACCAGGTTCCGGAGTTAACCACAGGAAAGATCGGAATGGTGGTTAACCCCATTGAAGATGATAAAGGGGAGGGATATTATCCTGCGATTCGGTTGGCCAAAGAGAATGGCGTTCAGGTACTCCACAGCTCTATTCGTTGGGGTATGGTCGAAAGATCACCAGGGGAAAGGGTTTGGGAATGGCAGGATGTCCTTATGGGATACAGATTTCAAGAAGGTTTTGAGGTGTCCCTGGTGGTGAACGTGATCCATACGACCTTACGCGGCCCAATGCCTGAAGACCTGAGAGATAAAGCATTTGACGATCCGGAATTTATCCAGCGTTTTACTGATTTTATTCTCGATGTGCTGGAGAGGTATCCTGTCCAGTATCTCAGTATTGGCAATGAAGTGAACGATTATTTTGTCACACACCGAGATGAGATCCCTGCCTATAAGACATTTTTCCTTTCTGTCCAGAGCGCCATCAAGGAAGTATACCCGGATCTCAAAATCGGAATGACCTTTGCTTATCATGACGCGGAAACATCCAATACAATAGATATCATACAAGAGTTGGATGTAGGAGACTTCCTGCCGCTCACTTTATACCTATATAGTGAGGATTTTCAATTTGATCGTGACCCAGCCGAGTTGGAAACCTACCTGAACCGGATCCTCGATCTGGCAGCAGGCAAGCCTGTGGCGCTTGTGGAGTTGGGTTGGAATACTGCAGAAAGCCTGTCTGGCACCCAAGAAGATCAAGCAGCCTTTGTCCGGGAAGCGTTTAGGCTCCTTTCCTTGCACAGGACCCAGATTGAATTCATTTCCTGGTTTGACCTTCATGACAGCAAGTTGGATAATTCCTATGAAGCAGCTTTGACCTTCCTTCCAGACAATTCACATCTGATCCAAGATGAAGAGTATATGACAATCTTAGTGGATTTCTTGAATTATCTAGGTTTGCGTGAAAATGATGGCACTCCTAAATTGGCCTGGTTTGCATTCCAGGAAGAAGCGAGCAAATATTTGGAGAGTATTCCCTGAGATGGAAAGAATAAATAAACATCACAGACCTATCGGTATATATGATTCTGGAGTCGGCGGACTTTCTATTTTACGGGAAGTGCGGAAGCAATTACCCACCGAAGATCTTATATACCTCGCTGATCAAGCTCATGTGCCCTATGGCATCCGCACCAGGGAAGAAGTACAGGGCTTCTCTGAAGGCATCGTGCATTACTTATTGAATCAGAAAGTCAAACTGATCATAATTGCCTGTAACACTGCCTCGGCTGTGGCGTTGGAAGTTCTCAGGAAATCCTATCCAGCCCTACCTTTTGTTGGCATGGAACCAGCAGTGAAGCCTGCAGCGGAAGAGACCAGTACGGGGATTGTCGGAGTCCTGGCTACTCCTGCCACATTCCAGGGAGCTCTGTATACCTCCACTGTTGAAAGATTTGCAAAAGGAGTCAAGATTCTGCCAGACACCTGTCCCGGGCTTGTAGAATTGATAGAGGAAGGCAAAATTGGCCATCCTGAGACCAAAAAAATTCTTGAGAAAGCTCTTTTCCCGATGATAGAGAAAGGTGTGGATGAAATTGTGATGGGCTGCACCCATTATCCATTTGTGATTCCGTTGATCAGGGAGATCGTCGGAGAAGATGTTCAAGTGATCGATCCGGCTCCAGCTATTGCCCGCCAGGCAGGCCGGCTGCTGGCTGATTATGATTTACTGACAAATGGCGGAGAAATTGGGCAGACTAGATTCCTCACCACTGGAGCCCCAGTGGAATTAGAGCAGATCATTAAACAGTTGTTGATTTTGGACGCCAGGGTTGAAGGTTTGCGATGGGTTGGGGGAGAACTACAGAGAGCTTAATCGTTTTTATTTCTCATGCTGATCACCAAGGCTGCAGCCAATGTGCCGCCAGAGATAATCACTGCCAGGATGACTGTAGTGGGGTTCTTCGCACTGGTCCTGAACCGGGGTTCACTGGCTGTTTTATCGGTTGGCGATGGAGTGGCAGGTGAAAAATGGATGGCAGTACCTCTTGTGCCCACCGGTGAAGGAGTGTGTGTAAAGCGGGGCGGCAGAGTAGGACTGGCCTGACCGATTGGGGTATTGGTTGGTGTATAAGATGGTTGGATGATAATCTCATCCCCGAGGTTCATGATCGCATCCGGTTCAAGATCATTCATTTCTCTTAATTCTTCAAGTGTAATATTGTAAACAGCTGCAATGGTCCACAGTGATTGGCCGCCGGCGATAATATGTTTAATTGTCCCGTCAGACAATGGAGTGGATACAACAACAGGTACTGCAGAGGGCTCCTGAGAAGTGGATGGGGTGCTGGATAATGCGGGGTTTTCAGGCGTTGGCGCTGGATCCCCGACCCAGTGTCCAGTATCAACCGTGTAAAAAACTAGATCGCCGGAGTAAGCCACACCGGCACCAATATATTTTGCGCTGGGGTTGTACATAGTGTGATGATGATCCGGGTCATTCCATGGACCGTTAATCACATCCATGATAGATCCATTTTGCCAATACGCGACATTTTCAGATATGTACACATAAGCCCCGTTTCCAAAACCTGCTGCTATAGCCCTATCTATTGGCCGGGAATTATCCGCGCTGAGATGAGTCCAATCACCAATAGAAGCCTGATACTGGCTGTGCTGTTGGGCGATCAGCATTAAGGCTGGGTGAGATTGTAGGGCAGCCAGACCGCGTTGAGCTCGCAAGGAGTTAATGGTGTTGATGACAGTTGTAGCAGAATCGCCTTGTGCCTGGATCACCTTTGCCATGACCAGAGAAACCAGGAGAGTAAGCGCTACAAGAAACAGCCGGACGGGGAGTTTTTTCATGGGTTAGAAAATCCAGGAGCTGATAAAAGCATATTTACTTTTGTTCTGCGCCAGGTATTTTAAAGGAAGATTTACAGCTCTCGTTTTAAGTTTTCAATGGCTGCTACAGGTGTGGGATCTACATCGTATGACATAGCCAGGTAATAAGCTGTGTAATCGCCAAACTGTATGGCGGTCCACATCTGGGCCATCCGGGTCTTACCTTTGGCCTGGATCAGGTCAGAGCTGATGTCTTCGAGCATGAAGTTCTTTTTGGTGAGTTCGATCCTGCGCTGGTTGCGGGGGTGATTCGTGTCTGCCTGTAAGAATAATGCGATAGTTTTCAGCAGGTTTTCTTTGGGATTGAGCACACCTGCAAGTGTGTTGTGATCTGCTTCTGGGAGGTCTTCATATTGCCCCCAGGCTTTGGCAATTTCACTGATCTGTCCTTTCCAACGCCGGGCGACAGGTGCAAGCAGGTCTGCTCCAAATATACTCACCCAGCGATCGATCAATTGGCCAGCCATTTGTTTGGCAGGGTTTTTGTCGTCGGGCAGATCTGCTGCCAGGGTATCGCGTTGTTTCTTCATCTCTTCCACCGCGTCAAGGAGTTCTTCCTTTGGATCAGGGATGAATCCCAGGCGGGTGAAAACGTTTAACAGTAAGCAGAATGAATACCCAACAGCAGCCCGTGGTTGGCCCTTATGCTGGAAGATCCATAAATTGACATCATTCTCTTTGGCCAGGTCTGCGATTTTCCCGCCAGTTGAAATGGCCAGCAAGCTGCAGCCACGCTCCAGGGCAGTTACCATTGCGGAATTAGTTTCTTCAGTATTACCCGAGTGAGATGATACGATCACCAATGTGTCCGGGCCACTTGCCCAGGCAGGTAGATCATAATCCCGATGAACTTCCAAAGAAACGGACGATAACGGAGCGGTATAAGCCTTCAGTAGATCGGCGCCTATGGCGGATCCACCCATCCCGGCTACCAATACCTGTTTTACACCACTAAAATCAGTTAGCGGCATGTTTTGGGCTTCTTCCCAAGCTGTGAGCAGCTGCTCGGGGAGACCATTCATCTCTGCCAGCATATTTTGTGTATCAAGTATTGAAAACTCTTGGTGGTTATTTAAATTCATGATTTCCTTTTCATTCCAGAGGGAGAGAGTACCTTATAAAGGAGTCTATCCTTTTTTAACTTTTCTTGTCCTGCAGCCCCTGCATTAAATCATAGATATCCTTACGAGACCAGCCTGATTCTTTTGCCAACTTTTTGGCAAGTTGGCTGGGGCTGCCCCCACTTTTCTCAGACTCTTGCTGGATCGTTTTTAACAAATGTTTTTGATCCCAGTTTTGCTCTTTTTCTCTGCCAGCAACGATTAAAGTGATTTCCCCTTTTGGTTCTTTTTCGGTGTAATAATCCCGGACCTGGTTGATCGTTCCCCGTTTTATTTCCTCATGAAGTTTGGTCAGCTCCCGGGCCACAGCAACCTGCCTGTCTCCCAGAATTGAAAGACAATCCTCCAACGCCCTCAGCAATCGGTGGGGTGTTTCCAGGAATACCAGGGTCCAGGGAATATCCTTGACAGCATTTAGAAGGTCCTGGCGCGCTTTTTTCTTTCTTGGTAAATAGCCAAGGTAGAGGAAATTATCTGTTGGAAGTCCGGCGGCTGATAAAGCTGCTATCGGCGCGCTTGGCCCTGGAACCGGCACTACCCGGTGTCCGGCAGCCAGAGCGGCCTGGACCAGGATGAATCCAGGATCGTTAATTGCGGGGGTTCCCGCATCTGATACCAGGGCAAGATCAGCCTCATTGAGGTGATTAATTAAGAACTCTGTTTTTGTGGCCTTATTATGATCATGGTATGACGTAAGCGGAGTGTCAATTTTATAATGTTTCATCAGTTTGACAGAGGTTCGAGTATCCTCAGCTGCGATCAGCGGGACTTCTTTTAAGATCCTTACTGCCCTGAAAGACATATCTTCCAGGTTGCCAATCGGGGTGGCGACCAGGTATAGGTCACTCATTTCTCCGCTCCTCCAGGGAGAGATTTGTTTTCACGCTGCGGGCCAGCTTGCGGCGAGACAGCATCACCTGCCTCCCACAGCCAAGACATTCGATCTTAATATCTGCCCCCAGACGGATGACCTTCCAGTGATCTTCTCCACATGGGTGAGTTTTTCGCAGTCGTAATATGTCGAATTTTTCTAATTCTGGCAGCATGTGGGGATTATATCATTTTGCTTGAATGGTCTTCCAAATGAGGTCATTACCTTTATCAGATTGATTTGCCGGGCGCAGAGTTTTATACTTGTATTTAATCATTGATTTGGAAGTAGTTAGGAGAAAATTATGGCAGACCAACGAATAAAAAACTTAGCTAGCACGCTGGTGAACTATTGTGTAGAAGTCAGAGAGAAAGATCTGGTGGGAATTATCGCTCAACCTCTGGCCACGCCCTTGATCGAGGAGATCCTTCGGGAAGTGCTCCGCAACGGAGGATATCCGTATTTACTGCCCTATAAAGTCCCCCTGCCAACGCCTGGTTATGAGGGGCTAGATAAGATCTTTTTTGAAGAAGCCAATGATGATCAACTCAAACACCTGAATCTTTTTTGGGAAAAACTCAATAAGGATTTTGACGTCCGGATTTTTATCCAGAGTGAGTACAGCACTCAGAGTATCAAAGATATTGATCCAGAGAGATTAAAAATCCATAAAATGGCAAATAAACCGATATTTGATACTTACTTCGAACGCATGTCGTCTGGAGATCTGCGAAGGGTCAGTACGCTTTTTCCAACCCAGGCCTATGCTGATGATGCCGGGATGAGCCTTAAGGATTTTGAAGATTATATCTACGGCGCAACTTTTAGCGACAGTGATGACCCAGTAGGGGAATGGACCAAGATGAGGGAAGAACAGCAGCATCTGGTGGATTGGCTAAAAGGGAAAAAAGCGGTCCAGGTAAAAGGCCCGCATGCTGATCTCAGTCTATCAATCGAGGACCGGACATTCATAAATTCGGATGGTAAGCAGAATATGCCCAGTGGAGAGATTTTCACTGGTCCGGTTGAGGATTCGGTGAATGGCTGGGTCCATTTTACCCATCCCTGTATTCTCACCGGAAAAGAAGTAATTGGGGCGGAGCTCCATTTCGAAGCGGGGAGAGTTGTAAAAGCCACGGCAGAAAAGAATGAGGATTTCTTATTATCGATGTTGGATATGGATCATGGGTCACGCTATCTGGGAGAATTCGCTATAGGGACCAATCTGAAAATTAACCGATTTATCAAAAAGATCCTCTACGACGAAAAGATCGGAGGCACCATCCATATGGCATTGGGACAGGGATATCCAATTACTGGTAGTCTCAACAAAAGCGCTATTCATTGGGACATGATCTGTGATATGCGGGACGGAGGGCAGATCATTGTGGATGATGAATTGTTTTATGACTCAGGAAAGTTCATGATCTGAGATCTAAATTCGCACCATTGTGAGGTAAGAATTTCCCTTGAATCTCCGTCTTTATAGCACAAATGTAAAGGAAATAAGGAGAGGATTATGAATATCCAGGAAAGCATCACAATCGAGGCACCGAGGAAAAAGATCTGGCAGTTAATCAGTAATATTGAGGAATCTGCAGGTTTGATATCGGGAATTGAAGAGATCGAAATCCTAAACAAACCCGAAAAAGGGCTTGTAGGATTGAAATGGGAAGAAACCCGGATCATGTTTGGAAAAACAGCTACAGAGATTATGTGGATTACAGATGTAGATGATGGTATTTCCTATAAAACCCGGGCTGATGGACCGGGTGTGGTCTATATTTCTTCTTTGAGTTTAGCTGAAGAAGGAAATCAAACTCGCTTGACAATGAGTTTCGAATCAGATATTTCATCACTTGGCACCAAGATCTTATCTGCTGTTATGGGATTATTCTTCAATAAGGCTACCCGCGACGCTGTTAAGCAAGATCTGATCGATATCAAATCTGCTGCTGAGGGATAATTCCCAATCTCGTTTTTAATCTAAATCCAGGATGGGTAATCCTGGATTTTTTCATATTACCGTGAATTGCTCTGATAAGGAGCTCTTTCCGCCAATGGTATAATCCCCCCAGGAGAAAACCTATGTTGAATGTCAATCTCGCGACCTTTGTGTCGAGAGCGATTACCTTGATAATTGCGTTTACAATTCATGAATTTGCCCATGCCTGGACGGCCAATTCTTTTGGTGACAGTACGCCCCGCATCAATGGACGGCTGACATTAAATCCCCTGGCTCATCTTGATCCCATCGGATCTCTGATGCTGATTCTTGTTGGTTTTGGATGGGCGAAACCAGTCCCTGTTAATCCTTATACCCTGCGCCAACGCTCTCCTTCTGCCCTGATGTGGGTCTCTTTGGCAGGTCCGCTATCCAATTTTCTGATGGCTCTTGTGGCTGCTATCCCATTTCAGTTGGGTTTATTAACAACCAATGATATCCTGGTCGCTTTTGCATCAGAGTCAACCTTACTGCCAACCGTAGCGGGTTTCCTGTTTGATTTCATGACCATTAACCTGGTTTTAGCTTTGTTCAACCTGATTCCTCTGCCGCCTTTGGATGGAGACAAGATCGCAGAATTCTTTATGCCAGATAGCTGGAAAAAAGTCTCTGCTAGGATCCGTCCTTATGGGCCAATGATACTGATCTTGTTGTTTATGGTTGGTCCCCGTTTTGGGGTGGACCTGCTGGGTTGGATTATCAGGGAACCCCTTTACTATTTAATGAATGTGTTGATCGGTGTATGAAAAAAAGATTAATCTACCGCGTCTGGCAGTTCAGGCAGTCATTTAATCCTTCCTTGTCTCAGAATGATTGGGACAGGATCAGGCTCTACCTTTCTCCTGTGGAGATTGTCTTATTCACAAAATTACCAGTTTCAGACCAGAATCATTCCTTTAGAGTATTTAAGTCTTTGCTGGATGTGGGTGAGAATGATCAGGACTTGATCAAAGCTGCCCTCCTGCACGATATTGGGAAAGGCCTGCACCCACTAAGACGTTGGGAAAGGGTTTTAGCTGTATTAGTAGGTGGATTATCGCGTGAACTTGCCCTTGTTTGGGGGAGGGATGAACCGGTAGGTTTTAAACGCCCCCTGGTTATTATTCGTCAGCATCCGAATTGGGGTGCTGAACTGGCTTTGGGGGCTGGCTGCAGTGAGGATGTAGTTTGGTTGATCCAGAATCATGAAAATTATAAACTCCCGGAATCAACATCACAAAGAAAGTTGGAATTATTAAAGAAACTTCAAATAGTTGACAATCAAAACTAGGAAAAGATCATGAAAATTCAATTGACAATCATTGGTTTGGGACAGATTGGTGCTTCCGCTGGATTGGCTCTATCAAAATATACGGATTCGATCATCAGGGTCGGGCATGACAAATCTCGGGATGCGGTAAATCTGGCGAAAGAAACTAAAGCGGTAGACAATATCGCCCTGACATTATCTGGAGCGGTGAAGGATGCTGATATTGTTTTACTGGCTTTACCGCTCCAGGAGACTCGTGATGTACTGGAACACATCAGCCAGGATTTGAAGGACGACGCCCTGGTAATTGATACCTCTCCATTAAAAAAACCTGTTTTGAAGTGGGTTAAGGAATTTCTACCGAAAAACTGCCATTATGTAGGTTTCACGCCGGTGATAAATGCGGAATTTCTGGATGAATTCGGTTTTGGCCACGAAGTTGCTCATGAAGACTTGTTCAGAGATAATTTGATGGGTGTGATCACCAGTCAAACAGCCAGCACCAAAGCGATCAATATGTCCACCAACTTGGCTCAGCTTCTGGGAGCGCTGCCTTACTTCAGCGATGCAGGGGAAATGGATGGATTGATGTCCATGGTCCATCTGATGCCCGCGGTCCTGGCCGTGGCTATGTTAAAGGCCAGTTTGGAAGCACCGGGTTGGCGGGAAGCCCGCAAAATAGCTGGAAAACCCTATTATCAATTGATAAATCCATTTGGCCAGGATGAGCTTCCGGGTGCACTGGCGGCCTCTTTGGTCAATAACCAGGAAAATGCAACTCGCTTGATCAATGACCTGATCCGAGCCCTGGTTGAGATTCGGGATATGACCGATTCTGGTGGTGAGGAAGAATTGGAAGAATCCTTCACGAAACTGCAGCAAGAGAGAGACCTCTGGCTTGCTGACCGAGAAGAAGGCAAATGGATCGATAAGCCGAAAATCGAAACCCGTCAGCGAGGGATATTGACCCAGATGCTAGGTTTTAGGGGTCCAAAGCCATCAAGAGAGGATGAATGAGCGATAAACCGGCAGGTTATTACTGTTATATAGTGGAATGCGTAGATGGATCTCTATACACTGGGTGGACCACTGATCCTGAAAGGCGTGTAAAGGAACATAACACTGGTAAAGGTGCATTTTATACCCGCTGGCGTCGGCCTGTGTCCTTGAAATATCTGGAAGAAACTACCAACCGGTCCGCTGCCCAACGGCGGGAATATGAGATAAAAAAATTAACCCGGCAGAAGAAATTGGCGCTTGTAAAGGCGTATAATAATCAGGAATAAACACCTGAAGTTCTATTTAAGAAAGGAATACTTATGCCTAATTCACTGGATTGGATCAAAACTGAGCTGGATTCATTAAGAGAATCTGGTTTATACAACCAGATTCGCACCCTGGAATCTCCCCAGGGTGCCTGGTTGGTTGTGGATGGAAAAAAGGTCTTAAACTTTTGCTCCAATAACTATCTGGGATTGGCAAATCATCCCAAAATTGTTAAAGCCGCAATATTCGCTGCTGAAAAGTACGGTGTAGGTCCCGGTGCTGTACGCACGATCGCCGGTACTCTTGATCTGCACCTTGAACTAGAAAAGAAGCTGGCGGATTTTAAACGTGTGGAAAAAGCGATCACTTTCCAGTCGGGCTTCAGCGCGAACCTGGCAACCATTCCCGCCCTGGTGGGAAAAGAAGATGTGATCTTTTCTGATCGGCTGAACCATGCCAGCATCATTGATGGCTGTCGGTTGGCAAAGTCCAAGATCATAGCTTATGATCACTGTTCTCCTTCATCCCTCAAAGACATGCTGGATCAACATAGGGGGGAATACCGACGGGCATTGGTGGTGACAGACGGTGTTTTCAGTATGGATGGGGATGTAGCACCATTGGACGAGATCTACGAGGTCACCCGGGGTTATGATGTGATCCTGATGGTGGATGACGCCCATGGTGAAGGTGTCCTGGGTGAAGGTGGCCGGGGTATTGTGGACCATTTCAAACTTCACGGCAAGGTGGATGTAGAAGTTGGGACTCTTTCCAAGGCCTTTGGTGTGGTTGGTGGAGTTGTTGCCGGAAATCCCCTGGTGGTCGAATGGCTTTACCAGCGCGGTCGGCCGTTCCTTTTCTCATCAGCTATGACACTTCCAGATGTGGCGGCATGCATTGAAGCTGTCAATATCCTTGAGAGTTCCACAGAGCTGGTTGACAAACTGTGGGAAAACGCAGCCTATTTCAAGGCCGAGATGAAGGACCTGGGTTTCGATACTGGCGTTAGCACTACCCCTATCACACCGGTGATGCTTGGTGAAGCATCCCTGGCACAGGAATTCAGCAAAAAACTCTTTGAGGAAGGCGTCTTTGCCATGTCAATTGGATTCCCAACTGTACCTCGTGGTTTGGCGCGTATCCGGGTCATGATCTCAGCGGCTCATTCCAGGGAAGATTTGGACCAGGCTCTTGGAATATTCAAGAAAGTTGGCAGGGATTTGAAAGTTATTTGATCCGCAGCCCTGATATAGAATTTGTTTTAAATAATGAAGCCAGCCTACTTTAGGTTGGCTTTTTTTTTATTGCAGAGTGTTTAATTATAAAGTATGATTAATTTACTTCTCTTACCGGTGTAACTTTTTCGGTTTCCCATACGTTTGTTAATTAAATAATCTCACTCTGGAGGATTACATGTCAAAAAGACTTGTATTTGTCTTTGTGCTGATGGTTTTCGTAGCAGTCGGATTAACATCCTGTGATGAAATCTGTGATCCTGGATCCCTGGTGCAGCCAGACCTTATCTCTCCCGATTGGCGGGAAGTGATTGACGGAGGCGCTGCGGTCCTGGAATGGTCTTATCCCGATACTTGCGAGCCGGAAGATTTTGAGATCATCCTCTCCAAGGACAGGGATTATGCAGTAATCGAGCATACTCAGCTGGTTCCGGGAGATTCCACTACCTGGACAGCGCCTACACTGGATATCGCGGAAGAGTACTGGTGGCGGATCCGAGCCAAGGTGGGCTCAACCAACGGTTCCTATTCTGGTGAACGGCGCTCTTTTTTCACACTCCCGTACTGTACATCTGGTGATCTGTATATGCCTAATCTAGTTTCCCCGGCCTACGGGGGTATTTTCACACGGGGATATGACCCCCTGGAATGGGAATGGCCGATCTCTACCTGTATTCCGGAAAGCTACCGGGTGGAATTATCCACAGAATCAGACTTTTCCGATACATCCCTCAATGGCGGGACTGGTTCGCCAAGTACTCGCTGGGGTCCGGGGAGTCCGCTGGATCCGGCAACCCAGTATTTTTGGCGGATCACTCCATTTGCGGACGGTACCTGGGGGCCAACATCCATCGCTTATAGCTTTTTCACGGATCCGATTTGTTCCGGCGCATCCCTGGTAGCCCCCAATCCTGTGACACCTATGAATGGAGATACTCTGGCAACAGCCAATCCTGATTTCGAATGGACCTATCCTCATATAGGCTGCTCTCCAGAAGGCACACATTTCCAGATCGCAACCACCCCGGACTTTAGTACGATCTACATTTACGCTGATAATCCGAACGAAGCCTCGCGGAGTATGGTGTTTGGGGTTCCGCTGAATGACTGCACTACATATTACTGGCGGGTGGCAATGGTTTCTGAAGGAGTCCAGGGGACCTACAGCTTCCCCCAGGCTTTTTCCGTGGACCTGACGGATTCCTGCACCTGTGATCCGGCCTTCCTTCCAGTTCCCGAACTTGTCTATCCGGAACCACTTTCAGTAGGGATCCTTGATATCGTCCCAGTGAATACAGTATTGGTCTGGGAGAATTCGGGTCCTTGCATACCTGATGGCTACGAAATTAAACTGGATGATGATTATCTATTCAGGGATAATTCTTTGTTTGCCGATGTTGTTGGTGGAGATACCACAAACTATTCTCCACCAACTCTCCAGCTAGCCACCCAGTATTGGTGGCATGTTTTCTCAACCTATCAAGGCTCGCTGAGCAGCACTAGCAATTATGCCTCCTTTTTCACTGAACCGGAGTGTACCTCCCAGTCCCAGCTAACAGCGCCTATGATAATCTACCCCAAGAATGGGGGTATTGTAGATATTTTAACTCCTACTCTTAACTACATTCCTGGAACCTCGGGTTGTATCCCAGATCATTACTTTATCGATTTACAAACAGATCAAAATTTCCAGGGAGTTAACCTGTTAGGTGCTATTGGGTTTCCCACGACTGTTGTTGGCCCTTCAATTCCCCTCTCGGATTGCACAATGTATTACCTGAAGGTTGCTGCTGTCCAGGATGGTAACACCGGACCGTATTCAAATGTGCATCGTTTTTATGTCAATGAGCAAGGAACTTGCCTGCCTCCGGGAATACCAGGCACTGCCAAGAGCAATAACTTCTGCCGTGAAGGTACTTTTGAATTATTTGATGCCCTTTGGACTGTTGAGGTAGGTGACCGGGTTCTGGCAATTGCCCGTAATCCCTTTACAACCTATTTGAAACTCACGATCCTGGATCAGGAGACAAAAGAACCTTTTAAGCATGAGATCCATTGTTGGTCCTATATTGGCAATTACGAGCCCGGGTGGCCGGAGACTCCGGAAGGAATGCAGTATATCTTTGAAGATCTTCCAGTTGAGGTCCCTCCTCCCACTCCGGTCCCAACTGAAATCCCGGCCTGCCATGAAAAAATGGATGCTGAAGATTGTAAAGTGTCAGGCGGGACATATGACTCGGATAAACATTTCTGCAACTGTTCCTCACCGTAAGAGAAATACCGTATCAGTAAACCAAAAAAGCCAGTCGAAAGACTGGCTTTTTTTATTCTGCAACTTAACAGCCTCAATAATGGTATAAATTTTATGAGGTGTCTTAATATGACTAAAGATTTCCATTTAAGAAAATTAGTTTTCGTATTGATATTGGTCAGTATTCTAGCTGGCTGTGGTGCGAGGCCAAGAGGGGAAAAACCAGAAAATTTACCTGGTGGATGGCAGGAATCTTCCCTGGAAGTGGATGGCCTTACCCGCTGGTATAGGGTTTACCTTCCCGATCCGCTGCCTGAAAATCCTGCCCTGGTGCTGTATTTGCATGGGGGAACGTTAAGCATGCGTTCGCTCTTTTCTCCTTTGGTAGATGGTACAAAAATCTGGTTGGAGATTGCAGAGCAGGAAGGAGTGGTACTGCTGGTGCCAAATGGCGTTAACGCTGAAACAGGGGATACATTTGGCAATGACCAGAATTGGAATGACTTCCGACCCGATCAGGCAGCAGGTCAATCTACTGTAGATGATGTGAGCTTTATTCTGACCCTGTTGGATAAAATTGAAACCGAAGTGCCGATCGATAAAAACAGGATATTTGTTACCGGAGCATCCAATGGCGGATTTATGACCTACCGTTTGTTGATCGAAGCCCCGGAACGATTCGCAGCAGGCGCAGCTTTTATTGCCAATTTACCGGATCTGGATGGCAGTTTACCTCTTCCGAAACAATCTACACCCCTGATGATAGCCAACGGGACCGATGATCCCCTTGTACCCTGGGAAGGCGGGATGGTCGGTAAAGATCGGGGAGAGGTCATCTCAGCGGATGAAACGGTTGATTGGTGGGTATCAGCCAATCATGCAGATCAAAACTCACTTATCAGCAGTTTTTTACCAGAAATTAATTCCGATGATAATTGCCAGGTACGAATGGATTATTATTCTGCTGGAGAGGATGGAGCAGCGGTATTATTTTATGCGATCCTGGGTGGGGGTCATACCATGCCATCGGTAGATCATGCCGGCCTGGATAATCGAATTACCAGGCGCTTATTCGGTCCCGTATGCCGCGAAGTGGAAGGTGTCCAATTGGCCTGGGATTTCTTTAATGGCCACGTAGAACTAGAACCTTAAGGAGGAATACCTTTTACACTTTTTTTACAATCCTTTGATTTCCTGACCTGGGAAAGTTCCCCGTAGAAAGTTGAGAGCAAACCAATAACAGACCCTCAGGGATATGAACTGAACCCCAAAAACAGGACACGAAATAAAACACCTCTCGTACAATATAAGTAAGGGAGGTGTTTTCGTATGGCCAGAAAAAAGGGAAGTAAAGATTATCCACTGGAGCTCAAGTTAGAAGCGATTCGTCTTCGAGAAGAGGAAGGATTACTCTACC
>CAZOUN010000043.1:0-21647 GCA_964582965.1 uncultured Anaerolineales bacterium
TGGAAGGCTGCACAGCACCGACATATACTACTGATTCCTTACACTCAGGTGTGATTGAAATCATGGTCAAAAAAGATGCCCGCGTCCGGTACACCACAATTCAGAATTGGTCTAATAACGTTTACAATCTGGTGACTCAGCGTGCGAAAGTTGAAGAAAATGGCACTATGGAATGGGTGGATGCCAATCTGGGATCCAAAGTTACGATGAAGTATCCTTCCTGCATGTTAATGGGAAAAGGAGCTCATGGAGAGATCCTTTCGATCGCTTTTTCAGGAGAAGGCCAGCAGCATGATACTGGTGCAAAAGTTATGCACCTGGCCCCGGATACAAGCAGCAAGATCATCTCAAAATCGATCAGCAAAGATGGCGGCCGAGCTTCCTACCGCGGATTGATGCGAGTGAATAAAGGCAATACCAATGTTAAATCAAACGTGGTCTGTGATGCGCTGCTTCTGGATGATCATTCCCGATCAGATACTTATCCTTATATTGAGGTTGATGAACAGGATGTGAATATTGGACATGAAGCATCTGTGTCAAAAGTGGAAGAAGAACAGCTCTTTTATCTGATGAGCAGGGGATTGAGTGAAGAAGAAGCTACCAGTATGGTGGTATCGGGATTCATTGAACCTCTTGTCAAAGAACTGCCGATGGAATATGCAATTGAAATGAACCGCTTGATCCAGCTGCAGATGGAAGGATCGATCGGCTGACGAAGGATTAATATGGCAAGAAAACAACCACAGAAGGGATTTACATTTACACGTGAAATGGTTCAGGACTCCAAAGATCTGGCGCCTGTCCTGAGGAAATACAAAAGCGATTCCTGGGATGCGTATCAGGATCTGCCATTTCCAACCATAAAAGATGAAGATTGGCGAAGAACATCTTTGAATGGGTTGGATTTTGGGTCTATTCAGCTGCCAAATGGTCAGGTTAAGAAATTTCAGGATACTGAGAGATTCTCTGGCGTTCTAAGCGATGGGTTCATTTCAGAAAAATCCCACCTTTTGCTCAATGCTTCCGGCGTCCAGATCAAGGTGTCAGCTGATCTCAAGGAAAAGGGAGTGATCTTGAGCAGTTTGAATGAGGCGGCATCTGCTCATCCTGACCTTGTAGAAAAGGTACTGGGGAAAGTCATATCACCCAGGGATGGGAAATTTGCAGCGGTTGTTGGAGCTTTTGCAAAATACGGATTTTTCATTTATATACCTAAAGGCGTCCAGGTGGAAGAGCCAATTTTTGGTGTCAGTACCTCACCTGGTCAAGGAACAGCACATTTCTTTCAAACTCTGATTTACCTGGAAGAGGGGGCTTCTCTAAACTACATCCAGGAAACCAATTCTGTAGGTGATTCATCTGAACCTTCCCTGGCTGGAGAGAACCTGGAAATATTCGTTGGCCCAAATGCCAATCTTCAAATAACTGAGCTTCAGAAATATGGTTCTGGTGTATGGAGTTTTGGACATAAGAAAGCCCTGGTCGAGAGGGACGGCAACTTGGAATGGGAGATCGGTGCTCTAGGATCAGCTCTTTGTAAACATTTTGTGTCCCTGGACCTGATAGGAAAGGGTGCTGATGGGAGGGTTTCTGGTATGTTTTATGCAGATCAAACCCAACACCTTTCATATAACACCCTGCAGCGGCATCTTGCACCACGGACCACAAGTGATCTTCTCTTTAAGGGAGCACTAAATGGAAAAAGCCGGTCAGTATGGAGAGGGATGATCTATGTCGCTCCCGGAGCACAACATACTGATGGCTATCAGGCAAATAGGAACCTCCTTCTTAATTCGGGTGCGCGATCAGATTCCATACCGGGTCTCGAAATCCTTAATAACGACGTTCGCTGCACTCATGGTTCCACTGCCGGAAAAATTGATCAAGAACAGCTCTTTTATTTGCTGTCCAGGGGTATAGCCCGGAAGGAAGCCGAGCAGTTGGTCATCCGGGGATTCTTTAGCGATGTCCTGTCCCGGTTTTCTCTCCCGGAAGTGGGAGAAGCGGTTTGGTCAACGATTGAATCCAGACTATTGGATTGAGCTATTCATGAAAAACAGGCTCTGCTATTCACATTTTGGAGAAGCCTGTTAGAATTGTCTTGTTAATAACAAAGATGGAGGATAACTTGTCAACAGTTCCATTTTCTTCACCGCCTACTAATGATAAAGATTTTGAGATTGGAGATCACGTAGAGGTCCTTTGTGATCATGATTTTGAGGATGATCGCGTCCGTGATTGGCTCGAAGGTGTTGTTGTAAAAAAAGGACACAAAAAAGTTGCTATTCAATTCCATAAGAATGTATATCTAACTGATGGATGGATGGTACCCGATCGGGTGTTATGGTGTGCCCTCGGTTCTCATAATATCCGTAGACCGATGAAAAAACGCCGGACAAGGTCTTAAAAATTCCATTTTGATTTGAAAAATTAACGGGAGCATAGGTTCATGGCTGCCAATAAAACTACAGGATATGACGTAAACAAGGTCAGAGAGGATTTTCCTATTTTATCACGAGAAATTCGACCTGGGATTCCTCTAACTTATCTCGATTCGGCTGCAACCAGTCAAAAGCCAAAAGTAGTTATAGAGGCCATGAGTGCCTATTATCAAGATACCAACGCAAATATACACCGAGGAATCCATCAACTCGCTGAAGAGGCTACTTTTGCCTTTGAAAGTGCGCGTGAACGGATAGCGGCTTTTATCAATGCCCCATCAGCTGAAGAGCTGATTTTCACTCGTAATACAACCGAATCTATTAACCTGGTGGCTTTTACCTGGGGAAGAACTTTCTTAAAAGCGGGCGATTTGATCCTGCTGACAGAAATGGAACATCATTCTAACCTAGTTCCATGGCAGATGTTAGCTCAAGAGCTTGACCTGGAACTCGAGTTCATCCCAGTCACTCCAGATGGTCTTCTTGATCTTGATGTTTACAAGAAACAACTCAAGAAAGAACCAAAACTGCTGGGTATAACTCATATGTCCAACGTGCTTGGTACAGTGAACCCGCTGGAAGAGATCCTGAAAGAAGCTAAATCAGTTGGGGCTGTGACCTTGGTTGATGGCGCTCAGGCAGTACCTCATTTCCGTGTTGATCTATCAAACCTGGCAGCTGATTTTTACGCATTTTCTGCCCATAAGATGTGCGGACCAACAGGTATTGGCGCTTTATTCGGTCGGAAAGAGCTGCTTGAAAAGATGCCGCCATTCCTAGGTGGGGGCGAAATGATCAAACGCGTTGAGCTTCGATCTTTCAAGACAAATGACCTACCTCATAAATTTGAAGCGGGAACACCTGCAATTGCCGAAGCTGTTGGTTTTGGCGCCGCGATTGATTATCTATCAGACCTGGGCATGGACAAAATAGAGAGGCACGAACGAAGTCTGACCGGGTATGCTATCGAAAAACTTTCCCAGATTTCCGACCTGCATATTCTTGGCCCCGATATCGAAGAGAAAGGTGGCGTGATCGCTTTTTATATCAAAGATATTCACGCCCATGACGTTGCCCAGATTCTGGACAGTAAGGGCATCGCTGTGCGGGCAGGTCATCATTGCGCCCAACCACTGCATATAAAGTTCAATTTACCAGCAACCTCCCGCGCCAGTCTGTATTTGTATAATACTAAGGAAGAAGTGGACCGTCTGGTTGATGGGATCCATAAAGTAAAAGAAATATTTGCCTGAGTAACGAGTAGGAAGGATTTATGGAAGACTTTTATCGGGAATTGATCATTGAGCGTTACAAAACACCCCATTTTCGTGGAGTGCTGAACCCCAATGATATCTCTTATGAAGATGATAACCCTTCCTGTGGGGATCATATCCAGATCGACGTTCGTCTGGACGAAAATAGTATAGTCACTGAGGCTTTATTCAGTGGTGAAGGCTGTGCTATTTCTCAAGCTTCGGCTGATTTATTGCTGGAGTCAATCATTGGAAAGAGCATCGATGAAATTAAAGAATTATCTAAAGAGGATATTCTTGAAAATCTGGGAATAGAACTTGGCCCAGTACGTCTCAAATGTGCTTTATTGCCGTTGAAAGTACTCAAAGCAGGGATTTACGGAATAGGAGACATAGAAGGATCTGAATGATCGAAACCTGATTATTTAAAGGCGAAGCTTCATAATTAAAATGAGGTTTCGCCTTTTTTGTTTGAAATTTCTTTACTGTTTTGTTAGATAGGCCTTTATTAAGATGGATTGGATTACAATCGAAGAAATGATTCTTGTATAGTCGAGGGCAGGGGGACCAATAAGGTATAATCATGAAAGATTTTAAGGAGCATGGAAAATGCCGTTTATCATAGGTGAGAATGTTGGTCCCTATCGCTTGATCGAGAAACTTGGGAAAGGAGGCATGGCAACTGTCTTTAAAGCCTACCACCCTAGCTTGGATAGGTACGTTGCCATAAAAGCCTTGCATCCAGCCTTCATGGAGCATCCGGGTTTTCTGGAACGTTTTGAAAGAGAAGCTAAAGTTGTAGCAAAATTGGAACACCCAAATATCGTTCCGATCCACGACTTTTCTGAACATGAAGATCGCCCATACCTGGTTCTAAAATATGTCCAGGGTGAAACGCTAAAAGCCCGCCTGGAAAAATCCAAACTAACCTATAAAGAAACCCGCCATATCTTCCGAGTGATCTCATCTGCTTTGGCATATGCTCACCAGGAAGGGGTCCTTCACAGAGATGTTAAACCCTCCAATGTACTGCTGGATAAGACCGGTGGAGTATACCTGGCCGATTTTGGGCTGGCGAGAATTGCAGAAACAAGCCAGACTACACTTTCCGGCCAAATGATGATGGGTACACCTCATTACATCTCCCCTGAGCAAGCCAAGGGATTGGGGAATTTGGATAATGGAACAGATATCTATTCTTTAGGCGTGATGATGTATGAGCTTCTGGTAGGGGAAGTACCCTTTCAGGCCGACACGCCATTTTCAGTGATCCATGATCATATATACAGCCCCCTGCCATTACCCCGGGAGATGAACCCGGATCTTAATGAAGAAATGGAGCGAGCGGTATTAAAAGCGCTTGCTAAAAAACGCGAAGACCGGTATGCCTCTGTCTCCGAGATGATGGCTGCCTTCTTAAAGGCATTTGATCTGCTCATTAAGGATCATCCCTCAGAGGGAGAAGCACCAACCCTGGCTTTGCACGCAGATGCCCGGAAAATGACACTCGAACGAGTCACGGCGGAAAAAGAATTTTCCGAAACAAAGGTAGTTGAAAAAGACACTAAGGGGGATCAAGAGAAGAAAAAAGGCATCCCCAGTTGGGTTTGGTGGATGGCTGCACCCGCTCTGGTATTATTCTGCTTGGGATTCAATATTTATCAGAATGCACTTGCAGTGCCAGGCCCGGATTTGATTACTTCTGAAACTTTGACCCAAGAAGCAAACATTCGGTCAGCTCCGGCATATAACGAAATCAGATCACTGAATGAACAGATTAGAGAAGACCCTCAAGAACCAACCCTGCGATTTACCCTGGGTGTTGCTTACCTGGAAGCAGGCCGACCTCAATTGGCAAAGGAAGCATTCCTGAAAGCTTATCAGCTGGCAGAAGGCAAACCTGACCTGATCTTGTCCTTGGGAAATGGGCTAACTGATATTAATATTTGGACCTATGCTGCCTATAGTTTCCTGGAAGTTGAAAAGCTGGGATCACCGATACCTGTTGAACAGCTCCAGGAAAAAATCCGCGAGGCGCTCTATCGGGCTGCATTTGAACCAATTTCAGAACCAGTCCTCTCTAATAATGATGAAATTGAAATTGATCCAGCCTTGATGAAGATGCTTGAAGCCCGCTGGAATTTAGCTAAAGGCAAGGTGGATGAAGCTGAACGACTAGTTAATCAAGTCATGGCTGAACGTCCAGATTTAGTGGAGGCATATAAGCTCAAATCTGATATCCTGTTTGCCCAGGAACGTTTTGATGAGGCACGGGACATACTGTTGGAATTGGAACAAATGGAAAATTTGCCAGCCTGGATCCAGGATGAATTAGGATTTCAGACCGAATAACATTTATTTTTTTTTGGAGGAGTAATGCGGAGAGCTTGTGTAGCAGGGAATTGGAAAATGAATAAATCAGTTCAGGAATCTATATCCCTGGTTAAGGAACTTGTACCAGGTTTAGATAGAGTTGAAAATGTTGACAGTGTCATTTTCCCACCATTCACTGCGCTTGCAAAAGTGTCAGATCTGATCAAAGATTCAAAGATTGAAATTGGTGCCCAGAATATCTATTGGGAAGAAAAGGGCGCTTTTACCGGTGAGATCGCTCCCGGTATGGTTGCTGAGATAGCAGAACATGTGATCCTGGGCCATTCTGAGCGCAGGGCTTACTTCCATGATACTGATGAGTCTATAAACAAAAAAGTGTTGGCAGCCTTGAAAGTGGGTTTAAAACCAATTCTTTGTGTTGGCGAAACCCTGGAAGAAAACGAAAATGGAAAAACGGGTAGTGTGGTCAAGCGCCAATTGACAGGAGCTTTGAAAGAGGTAAGTATTGAGGATTTTGGGAAAATGATGATTGCCTATGAACCGGTCTGGGCGATTGGTACCGGTAAAGCCGCAACTGCTGAAGGCGCTAACCTGGTAATTAAGGAATATATCCGTGACGAGGTAGCATCCTTGTACTCTGATGACGCTGCAGATCAAGTTCGCATTTTGTATGGCGGGTCTGTGAAACCTGAGAATGCGAAAGAATATTTTCAGCAGCCTGATATTGATGGCGCGTTAGTTGGAGGAGCCAGCTTGAAGGCAGAAGCCTTTATCCGGATCACTGAAGCCGCTGCCTGATATTGATCTAAAAAAATAGAGGCTTCTCAAAGAGAAGCCTCTTATGTTTTAACATGTTAATTTTATCCCGTTCCGAATTGCCTGTCTCCTGCATCTCCTAATCCAGGAACGATATAACCTTGATCGTTCAAATGGCTGTCAATCACAGCCAGGTGGAGAGGAACATCGGGGTGAGCTTTTTGCATCGCTTCCACACCTTCCGGCGCGGCCAGTATGCCAAGGAACTTTATTTTTTGAACCCCCCATTTTTTTAGGATATCTACAGTTGCCACAGCAGATCCACCAGTGGCCAGCATGGGATCCAGGACCAGACAGACGGAAACTGTGGGTTCGAGTGGTAATTTGTTGTAATACTGAACTGGTTGGAGTGTCTGTTCATCCCGGTATAAACCGATATGCCAGACCTCAGCGGTTGGCATTAATCCCCAGATACCCTCTACCATCCCCAATCCAGACCGCAGGATCGGCACCAGCCCTATGGGTTGTTTTAGCTCCATTCCAGCTGCCTCTGCGAGAGGGGTTTCTACGGTCTTGGGGGCGATTTCCAGATCTGCCGTAGCTTCATAAGCTAATAGGGCAGAAACTTCCCGGATCAACTCTCGGAATTTTTTTGGGTCAGTGTTTTTATCCCGCAGCCGGGTTAATTTGTGTGAAACGAGAGGGTGGCTGCTTTCGAAGATTGTATTCATGATTGTCTCCATTAAGTTTGAATTCAGATTCCTGATTATTCTACTTTATTAAATTCATGTTGATTATATCCTGATGTGTCTATTTATCCCACTTTCCTACGCATTTAGGTCTACCTTCGGTATAATCTTAGGCATGGATGATACACAATCAAACCGCCTGGTGGATTCTGATTCCAAACCGGGAGACCACCAGGATTACGCGCTTCGCCCCAAGTCTTTGGGCAATATGATTGGGCAGGATACCATCCGGGAGAATCTTGAGATACTGATCTCTGCTGCCCAACATCGAAAAGAAGCTCTGGACCATGTTCTTTTTTACGGCCCACCGGGATTGGGAAAGACTACCCTGGCACACATCCTCGCCAATGAAATGGGTGTCCACATTAAGATCACATCTGGTCCGGCAGTAGAAAGAGCAGGGGATTTGGCCGCTATCTTAACCAACCTCAATGAAGGTGACATCCTTTTCATCGATGAAATTCATAGACTGGGTCGGGCAGTAGAGGAAGTCCTTTATCCGGCCATGGAAGACTATTCCCTTGATATCATTATTGGAAAAGGACCTTCCGCTCGTTCTGTGCGTTTGAATCTACCCAGATTTACCATTGTAGGCGCAACTACACGCCTTGCGCTGGTTACGGCGCCCCTGCGAGCCAGATTTGGGGCCGTGTACCGCCTGGATTACTACACTGTTGGTGCGGTTGAGAATATCATTGTAAAGGCCGCAGAACAGCTCGAAGTACCTTCCGAGCCTGCCGGAATCAACGAGATAGCTTCCCGATCTCGCGGCACTCCCCGGGTTGCGCTGCGCCTGCTACGCAGAGTTCGGGATTTTGCCCAGGTGCGTGGTGAAGGTGTTATTACTTCGTCAATATCCCAGCAGGCGCTGGAATTATTGAAAATAGATAAAATCGGTTTGGATTCCATGGATCGCCGGGTGCTTGAAGCAATAGTTGTGAAGTATCAGGGTGGACCGGTAGGATTAAAAACAATTGCCGCTTCTATACGTGAGGATCCTGATACGATCATGGATGTGGTTGAACCTTATTTGCTGCAATTAGGATTAATGCAGCGAACCTCCCAGGGTAGGGTTGCAACCCAACAAGCTTATATCCACTTGGGTTTAGAACCACCCCCAGATGCAGTTCAACCCAGATTAATCAGCTGAGGGAAGATATGGATCTAATGCCATTTGCTCGTATGGTGGCTAAATTTTCTTTGATTCAACTTCTTGTTGCGGGCTTGTTATTCCTGGTTGCAAAGATCAATATATCTTGGGGAAAATAACCTGGCGATTTGGTGTATAAGCGTGGCAAGTTCACCTGTGTTGTTCCGATAGTTTCTTCGTTGCAATTTTCGTTTGTGATTACTGTCATTCTTAACATCCTGTCTGCTTTGCTAAATAAAATAGAGAAGTGAAAAATTGAAGACATCTGATTTTGGATATAATTTACCGAAAGAATTTATTGCCCAGCAACCTGTATATCCCCGGGATTCTTCGCGACTGCTGGTTTATAACCGGGAACAGGGGACTGTTGCCCACCGCCATTTTCATCAACTGGTAGAACTGCTGCGGGAAAATGACCTGCTGGTGATCAATCAGACCCGGGTTATCCAGGCCCGACTATATTGTAAAAAAGTCCCGACAGGTGGAAAAGCTGAATTGCTGCTCCTGCGCGAGATAGAAAAGGATACCTGGGAAGCGATGGTTGGGGGAAAAGGGATCAGGCCGGGTACAAGGATTCAGGTGGATAACGGCCCGGAGGTTTATATTGAGGATGACCTGGGAGGATCATTGCGGAAGATCCGATTCCTAGATCCGATAGAGCCCCTCCTCGAACAGATAGGAAATGTGCCTCTACCTCCTTATATTCATGAACATCTTGATAAACCTGAGCGTTATCAGACCATCTATGCTAGGGAATCCGGTTCAGCCGCCGCCCCTACCGCTGGCCTGCATTTTACTTCGGCTTTAATTGAAAAAATCCAACAGAAAGGTATTCGGATTGCTGAAGTTACCCTTCATATTGGATTGGATACGTTTGCCCCGGTGCATGAAGAAGATCCCCGGGAACACAAGATCCATCGGGAATGGTGCAGGCTTTCTGACAAGACGGCTGCTTTGATCAATCAAACCAGGGAATCTGGCGGCAGGATCATCGCTGTGGGAACAACATCGGTCAGAACAATAGAAACCGCTGCCAGACAGAGTGAGGTGGGACTTGGCATATCTTCTTTTGAGGGCAAGACGGATCTGTTCATATTGCCCGGGTTTGATTTCCAGATCGTAGATTGTATGCTGACAAATTTTCACCTTCCTGAATCAACATTAGTGATGATGGTCAGTGCTTTTACCGGCCGGGAAAAGATTCTTGAACTATATCAATTAGCAATGCAAGAAGGATATCGATTTTATTCTTTTGGAGATGCTATGTTGTTGGAGTAAATATTAATGGATTATTTGTATGGGAGTTTAATGTGGAAGTAAAGAAAAAAATAACCCCCGCAGGGTTGTTTAATTTATTAATTGTTTATTTTGTATGGGGTAGCACCTATCTGGCAATTCGGATCGGCATCCGAAGTGGATCTGGTTTCCAACCCTTCTGGTTTGGAGGCTTGCGAGTTCTGGTGGCAGGGAGCATTCTGCTGCTATTGGCTGTGATCAGAAGGAATGATATTCGTCCTACTAAAAAAGATCTCAAGGTACTGATTGCTTCCGGTTTCCTGCTCTGGATAGGAGGCAATGGATTGATTGTCTTGGCTGAACAACGCATCGACTCCGGCATCGCAGCCTTAATTATTGCCAGTACACCCATTTGGGTGGCCCTATTCGAGTCCATCCTGGACAAAAGAATGCCATCGTTATTATTAATTGGTTCTCTTGTTGTAGGTTTTGGCGGGATAATTGTGCTTAGTTTGCCTTTATTAACATCAGGAGTAAGGGCTGATGTTTTATCTATCTTGGCAGTGTTATTGGCTAGTTTCAGCTGGTCCTCGGGTTTGGTACTGCAGACACGGGAACCTGTTAGTTTGGGCAGAGGTGTCAGCTCGGCCTATCAACAGCTTTTTGGAGGAGTGTTCTTTGTTCTGATCGCTTTATTAGTTCGGGAACCCCTGCCAACTCCTACAACCGAGGCCTGGCTGGCTTGGGGTTATCTGGTTATATTTGGTTCGATCCTTGCTTTTACTGCATTTGTGAGCGCATTACAATTACTGCCAACTAGTCTTGTTACAACATACGCCTATGTAAATCCAGTTATTGCCTTACTTTTAGGCTGGTTGATTTTAAGAGAACCAATTACACCCTGGACCATTGTTGGCGGCCTTTTTGTTATGGTGGGCGTAACGGGGATCTTCCGGGTTAATAACAAGAATGCTCACCAGGAGCTGGAGAGTGTAGCTGAAGAGGACCAGAAATAAGGATACTTTTGTTACGGTATAATCTACAATCATCTCATGAAGAAAAATCAGAGTGGGAGTTCCAATGCGCGCAGTTGATATCATCATCAAAAAACGTAACGGCCAGGAATTAAACAAGGAAGAGATCGAGTTCTTCGTTCAGGGGTTCACAGATGGATCGATTCCTGATTATCAAGCCTCGTCCTGGACGATGGCGGTTCTTCTGAATGGTATGACTCCTCAGGAAACAACAGATCTGACGATAGCCATGGTCAATACCGGGGATATACTGGATCTCTCTCCGGCGGTTCCTCTGGCAGTGGATAAACATTCAAGTGGTGGTGTTGGAGATAAAACAACGCTGGTTGTTGAGCCTTTGGTTGCTGCTTGTGGGTTACCGGTAGGGAAGATGTCCGGCAGGGGATTAGGTTTTACTGGCGGGACGCTCGACAAGATGGAATCAATCCCGGGATTTAGGGTCAATCTGACTGAAGAAGAGTTTTTAACCCAGTTGAAAGAGATAGGATTGGTCTTGGCTGGCCAAACAGCAGACCTCGCACCGGCTGATGGAAAGTTTTATGCTTTGCGCGATGTCTCCGGGACTGTGGATTCCATTCCATTGATTGCCTCCTCAATCATGAGCAAAAAGATTGCTGCCGGTGCACAAGCAATTGTTTTGGATGTAAAAATCGGCCTGGGGGCATTTATGGATACCCAGGATGAAGCCACTGTTTTGGCTAAGTTAATGGTGGATATAGCCCACCTGGCAGGGCGTAAAGCCGTTGCGATGATCTCGGATATGAATCAGCCTTTGGGAATTGCTGTCGGTAATATTCTGGAAGTCAAAGAAGCGATCGATACTCTGCAGGGGAGAGGGCCTGAAAGTTTTGTGGAGCACTGCCTGGATGTTTCAGAACAGATGTTGATCCTGGGAGATGCTGCCGCAGATAGCGGTGAAGCCCGTGAGAAAGCAGAAAAAGCCCTTAAAGACGGGTCGGCCTGGCAAAAATTCCTGGAGCTGGTAAAAGCCCAGGGTGGCGACCTATCCTATGTAGAAGATCCAGATAAATTCCCGAAAGCTCCGATTATTGAGGTAGTTCCAAATCCAAAAGCAGGTTATTTAAGCCAGATCCATGCCCGTATTGTGGGGGAAACTTCAGTCGATCTTGGTGCTGGCCGCGCGAAAAAGACAGATCAAATTGATCATGCAGTAGGAATAGAGATTTTGAGGGAAGTTGGAGACCATCTCAAAGAGGGAGATGACTTATTTATCCTCCATGCAGCAAATCAGGCTGATTTCGAGCTGGCCAAGGAAAGGATATTAGCCGCTCATAAGTGGAGCGATTCCCCCGTAGATAGGCTCCCTCTGGTGTACGATATTATCAAGTAGATCGGACGTTCAATTTAGCAGCTGCCAATTGCGAAAGGAATTCTTCTTGCCCCTGGTTGTACGTTTCCAGGGGTATTTCTCTTCCTATTAATGAAAGAAGTGTTTTTGTTAAGAAAGAATTCACTGGAGTGGGAACGCATGATATCTCTCCAGCCCTGACAACCGCACCATTGAGTTGGCTTACCTCACTCTGTCCCCTCCCGCTGTATAAGTCGATGTGAAAAGAGGGCATTTTCTTTCCCCTGCCGCCCCCAATCATCCTGGATAAGAGAGGCTGAGAGAGTCTATAGGGTAAATATTTTATGATTGCAGCAAGGATTTTTACTGGAACACCTGGCAAGTTGACAGGTTTAATTCCCTGAATGTGCATCACATTGAGCGCTTCACGGATCTGATCCAGTTCTACCTGATATAGGGCAGAATTTGAATATATTTCTGCTGGAGTTAAATTGAGGATGGCAGAAGCGGCATTGCCGAGGAGATTGGTAATCAGTTTGGACCATTTCATATTCTCGGCATTTGGGTAGTATACACAATGTATCCCGGCTTCCTGAAATATCTTTACAAGGCCTTTACTGATTGGATGGCTGCCGGCAATACCCATTCCGCGGATCTTCCTGACGATAATATTTCCCTTAGCGGGACAATCCACAGCTGATGTGACAGTACAAGGAATGATCAGCTCCGATCCGAGGGCGTCTGCCAATATATTTTCGCTCTCAACACCATTTTGAAGACAGAGCAAAGGGGGGAGTTTTTCCTGATGAAAAATTAAATCCGGAAGGATAGTATCTATATGATAAGTTTTGACAGTCAGTATGATCAGATCAGGATTCTGGGCCAATGCCTGGTTCAGAGAGCTAGTGTATTGGGGGGTGGTTATAGTCGTTTTCTTCCCCTCTATCTCCATTATTATTCCCTGTTCTTGAAGGGTGAGAATGTCTTTTTCCCTTTCCAGGAATAGAACTTCGTGTCCTTTAAGAGCCAGGGAACCACCCAGATATGAACCAATTGCGCCAGCACCCAGGATGAGAAATCGTTTTTTCATAAAAATGTCTGAGTTTATTTTTTAGAGAGGTGGCTGGTGTTATTGTGTTCGAAAAATATCCAGTTATCATTATCGGGTTTGTATTGGATAGTAGAAAATCCAGTATTTGAAAAACGGAAATTAGGACCCTGGAAATTTGATTGAGGCGCTTGTCCGAGGAGGGCGTGCATTATCATATTTAGAAACCCGCCATGAGAGATGATCAAGTACCGTCCTGAAGGATATTTGACCAGTTTATTTACAGCTGAAGCTGCCCGTATAAACAATTCCCATTGGCTTTCACCAGTGTTGGCTATAGGTTGGTGGAGAGGGATGAAATCTGGAGGGGGATGGGTTACCAGGGCATCCTCATGGAGCAATCCAGCCAGTTCACCATTATCCCGCTCCATCCAAATTGGATCGAATTCAATTTTCGTATTGATAGCATTAGTGATTATTTTAGCTGTTCGTTCTGCTCTCGATTGGGGGCTAGAAATTGCCAGATCAAACTGAACGCCTTGCTCAGACCATGTGGACGCCAACTGTTCAACCTGGAGAATGCCGACATCAGTAAGAGGAAAATCAGCTTGCCCCTGGTGCCGTTTATCTGCATTCCCGGTGGATTGACCATGCCGCAAAAACACAAAAAGCAAATCAGGTGGATTATTTCTAATTTCTTTCATAATATGTCAGTTTCCACTGGTTTTTCAGTAGTTGAATTAAGATCCACTCCAAAATGGATTTCCGTTTAAAAAGGCTGGCCCTGTTACTTTTTTCTTTCCAGCCAGCTGGAGTTGCTCCAATACCAACATCCCTGCACTGGTTCCAATTGCCGGGTATCCATCATATACAGATAACACCCCAGCCCCTGGAGAGGATACGGAAACTGCCCGAGCCTGATGGATGATCAAACGTTCATCATTCCAGAAAGTAAAAGTTCCCGGCCAGGGAGAAAAGGCCCGTATTGTTCGATCTAGTAATTCAGCACTCTGCTCGAAATTTAATTTTCCGGCGCTCTTATTTAATTGGGGAGCGTAGGATGCAAAAGCAGGATCTTGTACCTGGGGAGTGATCTTTCCTTCAAGATAAGAAGGGATCGTGGCAACTAATAATTCTCCACCCATAGTAGATAATCGATCAAATAAAGATCCAGCAGTTTCTTCAGGGAGGATTTCAATAGATTCCTGAGCCAGGATCGGGCCATCATCCAACCCCGGACCCATCTTCATGATCGTCACCCCGGAATGGGAATCACCGTTCAGTATGGCTGTATTGATGGGAGATGCTCCCCGCCAGCGCGGCAGCAGTGAGGCATGGACATTAATACAACCAAAGCGTGGTAGATCCAGTAATGAGGGTTTCAGAATCTGGCCATAGGCAGTCACACAGATCAAATCTGGATCCCACCCCCGGATCTGTTTCAGCGCGTTTTCCGAATTTGCTGCTTCTGGTTGGAAAACTTCAAGCCCGAGCTTTAATGCGGTTTCCTTAACTGGTGATGAGGTCAATTTCCTCCCCCTGCCAGAAGGACGATCTGGTTGAGTTATGACGCCAACGACCTTAAATACTTCAGTTAATTTGAGAAGTGATGGAAGTGCAAAATCTGGTGTGCCCATGAACACGATACGACTATCCATACCTCGATTTTAACATAGGTGAGGTATGGGGTGTGATATTCAGATAAGCTGTTTGGATACCGTTTATTTGGATTTTGGCTTCTCGTTGTTCGGGGATTTGGATGGGATACCAACCGCAACCTGGTCTCGGCCTCTAGCTTTAGCTCGGTAAAGAGCCCTGTCGGCGATCACTACAAGTTCATCTACATCATTGGTGTGATCGGGTACGGTTGCGATTCCCTGGCTGATAGTCGGTTTTGGGATGGTGTTGCCTTCCACATTGAAAAGCGGTAATTCAGAGAGAGTCCTTCTGATCCGGTTGGCAACCATATTGGCCTGGGTTGTGGAGGCATTGGGTAGCACAATACCGAATTCCTCACCACCCCAGCGGCCAACGGAATCTGTTTTCTTGATATGGGATTCCATGGCCTGGACTGTCAACCGCAGCACCTGATCGCCAATGGTGTGACCATAGGTGTCATTATAGAGTTTAAAATGATCGATATCGAGCATGATCAGTGAGATTGGCGATTGAGAGATGAGGGCAGTTTCACAATCTTGATGAAGCGTTTCGATAAAGTGGTTGTGGTTGCTTACCCCTGTTAAGGAATCTAGTTTTGACTGACGGTTGACTTCTTCATAATGGCGTGCGTTTTGAATACTCAAAGTTGCTTGCTGTCCAATTTGCTCCATTAACAGTTTGTCGGTGTTATCAAATTGATTGGGTTTATAGCTGGCTACTGCAAGCAGTCCTATCAGATTATTCTCGGCCAATAGTGGAACACCTAACCATGATCTGGAAAGCTTTTTTTCACCTACCATAACTGGTTTCACGGTAAGCGAATCTATTTCCTTTTTCAGGTCCTCGATTAAAAGCGTTTGTTTATTTTCAACGATCCAGCTAGTAAGCCCTTTGTTAGCGCTTACTTTGATTGATGGATGACGCTTCCCATCTTCGTATAGGATGCGGATGTCCATCTCGTGGGTTTCTGGTATGTAGAGAGCCACAAAGTAAGTGTCGCTCTGGATAACTTTTAATAATTGAGTGTGGATCAATTCCAGCAAAGCATCAAAATTAAGAGTGCTGGTGATCGCCTTTCCGATCTCATAAAGCACAGCAAGGCGGTTAGCTTGATCTTTCAAGCCCTTCGTTAGCGTTTGGGTTTCGGTATTATCGTGAAAAAATATTGTATACCCGACCAATTCTCCCTGGGAGTCAGATAGGGGAAGTAATTTGAGGACGTAGATCCGTTCAAATGTTCCTTCCTCGATAGTCAGCATTTTATTAAGATTGATATCTTCCTTTGATTTGTTGATCCATTCATAAAATTCTGGTACAACATCAGTGGTTAATTGACCAACAATAGCATTAAAAGAAGTTTGGAGGATCTTTTCTGCTGCTGGATTGATATCTACGATCCTGTCCTTCAAGTTCACCACTATGATGCCATCGCTCATATTCTCGAAAGTTGTTTCCCGAGCAATAGGTACGATATCCAGAAAGCGGTGGTTAAAAAGAACATAGACTAGAATTATGCCTGTCAACAAAAAACTCAAAGAGTTGAGATCAAGATAAGAGTATGGGTTCAGGTCTGTAAGGAAGAATAAAATCGCTATGGCCGGGAATAACGCAGCAATAAGGATCAAGCGCACTTGATTCCGCAGAGATTTGGGAGATCTAAAGAAATGCTGGATGAGAATTAATACTCCGCCAGAGTAAAGTAAATAGGAATATGCTATATGTATCCAAAACCCTGGTCCATATTTATTTTCAAAAACGATCATGCCATATTCTGTTGTCAGATTGAGTTCAGTCCAGAACAAATTGTGGTACTCATTAGTAAAAACCAGACTTAAAGAGATCAATGGGAGCCAGGAAAACAACAAGAAGAATTGTTTTCCGGATATATCAAATCTGTTTGTATACCGAATGCAGAAAAATAACCAGAATGTTGTCAACCAGCATATACCAATAAACTCCAGTTTCAACCAAATTGTTTTCCCGGGTAACCCTGGAACCATTTGTTCGAAGGCATACCCAATTGACCAGCCCGCCAGCGATATAAATAAAAGAATCAGCGCTTGAGCAGATCGTTTTTCCCTTTGCTTCCAAAGAAGGATAGCGGTAAAAATGCTAAAAATACCTGCTAGAAGCGACGGGATTAATGTGAAAGAAAATTGCAAATTATTCATAGAGCAGTATATTTCATGAATGACAAACATTTCTCAAAAACCTAAATCATTTTATATTTCTTGTTCAGAAGCACTTCGTTCCAGATCAAAATAGAAAGTTGCCCCATCTTTCTGAGCTGCTTCAGCCCAGATATCGCCACCATGGCGTTTAAATATCTTTTTGGCCAGCGCTAAACCTATTCCATTCCCTTGGGATTCATCCTGGTCGTGCGAGCGCTGAAAAGTATCAAATACTTTTTCCTTATCCTCCATATCAAACCCAACACCGTTATCCTTAACATAGTAGATCACCCGTTGATTCGATTGGTCGGGCAGATAGCCGATGGTGATTTCAGGATCCTTTTGTTTTTGAGTGAACTTAACAGCATTGCTGATAAGACTGTTAAGTGCTATTTTCAACAGATCTTCATCTGCGCAGCAATAAGGGAGGTCTTTGACAACTATCTTGATCTTTCGTTTTTTTATCTGGTCCGAAAAACTGTTAATAATATCCTCAATCAGTTTAGTGGGATCGATTGAGGTCAAGTTGATTGCCTGCTTTCCCAGGAGGGACAATTTGGTTAGATTTTCGATTAAGTTGTCCATTGTGAGGGCATTTTCATGTACACTTTCAATATACGCCAGGGCTTTTTTATCGATTTTGGCAGAATATTTGCTGAGCAAGGTTTGGGACGATTCTTTTACTCTATTAAGTGGAACACGGAGATCGTTTGATACTGAATAAGTGAAAGCCTCGAGCTCTTTGTAGGTGTCATTAAGACTGGTGCTCATTGAAGAGAGTTTTTCATTCGCGATTTGATAATCGTCCAGGATATTTGTCAGGGCCGAATTGAGCCGTTCAACTTCAGATATGCGTTCGTTTAGCCGCTGCGTACGATCTTCTACGATATCCTCCAGCTCAAGTTGGTATTGGCTCAATTTAGCTTCGACAGCTTTCTGGGCGCTTATCTCGGTGTGGGTGCCCACAAACCTGAGAGGATTTCCATTCTCATCCTGTTCTGTGACCTTTCCTCTGCCCAGGATCCAGAGCCAGGAATCGTCTTTTCTGAGGAACCTGAATTCAACCATGAACATCTCTATCTTTCCAGCCAGGTGATCTTCAGCGTTCTTGAAGACTTTTTCAACATCATCTGGATGAACACGTTTTCTGAACTCTTCCAGGAGATGTGGGAAATCATCAACTTCATACCCAGCCATTGTGTAATACCGAGCATCAAAATAAACGGAATCGGTTTTTAGATCCCAATTCCAGATTCCGTCATTTGTAAGCAAGCTGAACCTGGAGAGGTTCTCCTCACTCTCACGCAAGGCAGATTCAACATCTCTAAGGTTGGTCATATCCGATGCGATGGTTAGAACCAAATTCGTGCCATCTGGAAGCTTCGGCAGCTGCGTCCATCTCAGCACCCAATTTCGAGTATTACCATCCTCTGAATACAGCGTATAAAATCCTTCTTTTTGGTTTTGAGTAGATTGAAGCAGAGTATCGATCTCTTCTGCCACCTCGCTCGCATTTTCCCGGAAACAAAAATTCAGCCATTCCTCGATGGATTTTGTTTGCCTGAGGGAATATCCACTCTTTTCTATCCAGGCGGTGTTCACGAGGATGATCTCGCCATTTTCGTCATGCAGCATAGTGGGGTAGGGTGAATCCATTAAGGCGGATTTTAATTGCTCTTCGCTCTTTTTTTGCAGGGTTTCAGCTTCTTCCCTGGCTTTGATTTCCCAGATTAGTTCCTGGTTTGCATGGGACAATGATTGTTCATTTTTGATCAGATTTTTGAAATTTTCCTCATATTTAGTGATCACCATGATCAGGATTAATGCTGCCAGGAGTGTTGACACAATCGCTATGATAATCAACGCAACAGGAGTAAAGGTAATACTAGGCTCTGGTATCATCCCCATGGAATCCATGAAAAAGAGCACAAATGTTGCCAGGATGCTGATTCCAGCAAAATTGTAGGCGACCTTTCCACCTAAAATCAATCCCCCCATTACTGTTATCGTAATGTAGACAGATAGAAAACTGCTGTAAAAACCATTGCTCAGAACAATAATAACGGTACTCATAATCCACATTACATAGGCGAAGAGATGGGCCGCCAGGTTTACCTTTCCTTTACGATTCAGATATTGAACTAAGAGTACGAGAACCAGGAATGATCCAGTGCTGACCAATCCAATAAATATATTGGAAAACACGAATGGCGTTATGCTGATAATGGCAATACCAATTAGCAGGATAATTGAAGATATAGTGTGCAGAGTCTCTGCACCTCGATATTGATTAGGATCTGGCATTGGAGGGATATTGAGATATTTTTCAATAATCCTTTCCATTAGTATTGTATATTTGGCGGAATTATTATCTTTGTTCATGAGTTAAAAAAATCCTGGTCTTTTAGTGGGTCTTGAACTGCTGGTTCAATATCATGGTCCAGTAACTGTTTTTGCAGTTTGTCTATGACATCCTTTAACTCTGCCATTCGAATTTCCCTGCCGGCCATATGGTCCACCATTATTGTCAATTCTTTTGTCCTGTCTTTGATCTTCGTTTCCAACGTATCGGCATGAAGTTTCAGGCGTTCATATAGTCTGGCATTATGGATAGCCTGGGAGACTTGGGAAGCAAACAGGTTGGCGAGTTTAGCTTCAGGAGATCCAAAAGCAGATTGTTTCCTGCTGTCCATTGTGATATAGCCAATCAAGTTATCCTGGATTACTAATGGAACTCCCATCCAGCCCTTGACATGGTACATATCTCCCCAGCCCTCGAAGCGCGAGTCACGCATGGCATTGTCTATAATGATCGGTTTCTTTTCGTCTTTCATTTCCAGAAATAGCTGGTTTGAAGTGGGAAATGTCTTACCAACTACTAATTCTGGGTGGGGATGATTGTGTACGGTCTCAATCCGCAGCTCTTCGTTCTCTAGCAAGAATATTGAAGCGCTATCAAAGGAGAGGGTCTCTTCGAGTTTTACGAGAACCAGGTTCAGCAAGTCTGTTAAGGAAAGTGTAGATGACAGGGATTGGGTTACTACATGCAGCGCCTCCAGCTGGTCAGCAAAATTCTGTATATCTTCCCGTATCATTAACCGTTCTGATATATCTTGGGTCGTTCCAACCATACGCAAGGGGGAACGGTCAGGCCCGCGCTCAACAACCCGGCCCTGGTTCAAGACCCAGATCCAATGGCCCGATTTGTGTTTCATGCGCAATTCAGTTTGGTAATGATAGAGATCTCCCGCAAAATGCTTCAGGATCAGCTTGTTGGACTTTTCTAGATCATCCGTGTGGGAAAGATTTTCCCAGATATCAATTGTCAGAGGAGTGAGTTCGGATTTTCTATAACCGATCATGTCTGCAAAACGCTCATTGATCATAATGATATTGGTTTTGAGATCCCAATCCCATAGACCTACACCGGTTCCTGTCACGGCCAATTCAAGGGTTTCTCGACTTTTTTCGATTATTTTACCGGCTTCGATCAACTCGGTGTTATCCCGAATAGTACCCTGAAAACCGCTGACCTCTCCCTCGCTGTTCTTGATTGCCGTTGTGGTCATAAGCGTACGCAGGATATTGCCATTCTTGTCTATCATATCCACGGGGAGGTCTTTGATAAAACCGCTGGTAACAACATCTTGCAGCAGACCAGTCCGTTCATTGGGGTTCAGATAAGCTTGGTTAACCGAAGTGGCTAAAAGGTCTTTAAGGGAATCGTAGCCAAAGAGGGTTACTGTTGCTTGGTTGGCGTCCACCCATTTTCCATCTCTGGTGGTGATAAATGCAGGATCCTTTGAGGTCATGAAGAATCGGCGGTATTTTTCTTTGCTTTCTTGAAGGGAGCTGGTCTTTTCGCGGACCAACCTGCGGAGCAGCAAGATATAAATGAGGAAGATGATGATTAATCCCGCCCCCAGGGAAAACCCGATCGTAAACCAGGGCGAGGAATTCTGCCCAGAGGTATCCCAATTGGAGATTAGATCAAATCTTGAAGAAGGTAGTATCCCGGGCAGGAAACAAAATGCCATCAGAACTTGCGGGGAAATTAACTTCCCGCATTCAAGGTTTTTGCTTTTTGGTTTTCCCCGGTGCCTTTGAAGAAAGTTCATAAATAGCTCTAGATCTCCACCTGAAGTAGTAGATCATAATATTCCCATAGTTTTATTATAGTGGAAACTTAATACATTTATCTATACAAACTGGGTACCTAACTATTTTGCACGTTGATGGTGGATGACTGAGGGAGGGAATTGTCCAGGATAACAATGTTGTAGGTTATGACCCCGTAGGGAGGATTCGTTAATGGGAGTAATCGAGAGATCGTTAAAAAGAAAAAGCCTGCAGCGGTGCAGGCTTTTTCAGATTTCTATGAGGATTCCCAAGGGGAATTTCCCCATAAAGATAGAGTAGGGCGAGTGGGACTTGAACCCACATGGTTTAAACCGGGGGATTTTAAGTCCCCTGCGTCTGCCAATTCCGCCACCGCCCCAGACTC
>CAZOUN010000044.1:0-21316 GCA_964582965.1 uncultured Anaerolineales bacterium
CATTCACGTGCGGTTTCGTTCGTTCAAATTTCTCTTTCGCCATAATTCCTCTCCTTGAAATACAAGTTCAAAAAGGATTCTTGTGTCAGTACCAGAGCCCTCGATGGGAATTGAACCCATGACCTCATTCTTACCAAGAATGCGCTCTACCCCTGAGCTACGAGGGCTGGCGTCTCACACAACTACAAGCTCCAGAAGCACAATACTTCTGCAGCTCGCAGTTAAGGTGGGCGAAGAAGGATTCGAACCTCCGTAGGCGTTTGCCAGCTGATTTACAGTCAGCCCCGTTTGGCCACTTCGGTATTCGCCCAGATATTCAATTATTATCGAGCCAGGCTCGATAATAGGAGCCGACGATGGGACTCGAACCCATGACCTGTCGCTTACAAAACGACTGCTCTACCGATTGAGCTACGTCGGCACAAGTGCCATCTTTTCCCCTTTCCAGCCAAGGCATTATATCAGATGGAAATAAGCGAGGCAAGTGCACAGCCAGCGTCATCGTCAGAGCAAAATCTTATCAGCTTTCAGGGCTATCGTCAATACTTCCGGTCAGTCGAGCGCCCCTTGAAAACCCCTTGCCTGCCAGATCAAATACAGCGCCACCGATCCCGCCACTGCAGCGTTGAGCGAATCGATTTTGCCGCGCATGGGGAGCTGGAGCAGGAAATCACAGGAATCTTTCACCAGCCGCCGCATACCTTCCGCTTCGCTGCCCACAACGACAGCCAACGGCCCGCTCAGATCTACCTTATCAGGAGGCTGCGCTTCTGCGCCGCCCTCCAATCCCACTACCCAGAGTCCCTCTTCCTTTAAATACGCTAATGTCTGGGACAGATTGGACTGGGAAATATCCATGTGCTCACTCGCTCCGGAAGAAGCACTGACCACTGCCGGGGTTACCGTGGCTGTTCGGCGAAACGGGAGCACCAATCCGTGCACACCCACCAGCTCGGCTGTTCGAATCAACGTGCCCAGATTTTGAGGATCTTTTAGCGTGTCTAAAAGCAAGATCAGGGGAGTTTCATTTTTTTTCCGGGCAGCTTCAATGCTTAACTTCAGGTCCACATACTTGAATTCATCTACCTGAAGAGCAATACCCTGGTTATGGTTGTTAATTCCCTGCAGTGTCTCACGAGGGACCCGTGATACCGGTACAGACAGTTCTTTCGCCAGGTGGAGGATCTCTCCAATTCGGCCTTCGGTCTTAACACCTTCAGCTATCCGGAGCTGGTAAGCTTTCCGCCGCCGTGCTCTTAATACTTCATATACCGGGTTTCTACCCCAAATCCATTCTTTCATTTATATATACCGGGGAGACCAATTCCAAAGATCCACATTTTGATCTCGTTATTTCCAATGCCAGGTTGTACCCGAAGCTGTGTCTTCCAGAGTTACACCCAGCTCTTCCAGCTTATCGCGCACCAGATCCGATAGCTCCCAGAGTTTTTCCTCCCGGAGTTTTTTCCGGATCTCGATCAGGAGGTCAATAAAAGCTTCAGCTTCTCCCCCCTTTACTTCTTGCAGGGAGAGATCAAGTCCAAGTACGCCAGTCAACTGATTAAGTATTGTCTGTGCTTTGGTGAGAGATTCCTGATCAGCACCTTCATCGCGGGCCAGGTTTATCGCTTTTACAAAATCAAACAGATGACCCATCGCGCTGGCAGTATTGAAATCGTCATCCATGGATGCCAGGAAAGATTCTTTGGTCCGGACAGATTGACTTTCTAATTTATCAGCGCCGTCCCAATCATCTTTTGGCTGAGGCGGTTTCAATGCAGACCTTAAGCGCTTTAGCGCCTTCTCGGCATGTTCTATGGTCTCTTCATTAAAAGTCAGCGGACTTCGGTAGCTGGAATTCAAGATCATCATCCGCAATACAGCGGCTTCATATTTTTCCAGGAAGCTATCAATTGTGACCAGGTTGCCGACCGACTTGGACATTTTGGCACCGGAAAGCTGCATCATTCCGTTATGCATCCAATAGGTGGCGAACTGTTTCCCGAACATCGCTTCTGACTGGGCAATCTCATTTTCATGATGGGGGAAGATCAAATCATTTCCACCGCCATGAATATCGATCTGTTCTCCGAGGCAGGTATGGCTCATCACCGAGCACTCAATATGCCAGCCCGGACGGCCGTTGCCCCAGGGGCTGGGCCAGCTCGGTTCTCCCGGCTTGGCTGCTTTCCAGAGAGCGAAATCCATGGGATGTTCCTTGCGCTGATCGATATCGATCCGGAAGCCGGCTTCCATATCATCGATCTTCCTGCCCGATAGTTTTCCATATCCGGGAAATTTATTCACCCGATAATACACATCTCCATCTTTGGGGTAGGCAAACCCCTTGTCCACCAGATCGGCTACACCTTCAATGATATGGTTCATTTCTTCTGTTGCCCGGGGATAAACGCTTGCCGGCAGAATATTAAGATCCTTCAGGTGTCGGTCAAACTCATCGATATAGCGCTGGGCAACTTCCATCGAATCCACGCCTTCAACCATCGCCCGCTGGATGATCTTGTCATCAACATCGGTATAGTTGGTCACATGCCTGACCTCAAATCCACGGTACTCCAGATACCGGCGGACAATATCAAATACCAGGGCGGACATGGCATGCCCTACATGGGCTTTGTCATAAACTGTGGGACCGCAGACGTACATGGACACTTTGCCCGGTTCGAGTGTCTTAAACGGTTCTTTCGTTCTGGATAGGGTATTGTAAATTTTGATTCCCATAATGTATCCCTGATTAAGTGTTAGACTTCGTCCGGCTTGGCAAAGATCATTCTTCCCGCCGCAGTCTGAAGCACTTTTGTAACCGTGGATCGGATGTCTTCGTTCATATGGTCCTTGCCATCTTCCACCACAACCATGGTGCCGTCTGACAGGTACCCCACACCCTGACCACGTTCCTTCCCTTCCTGGATGATCTTAACTTCAACAGATTCACCCGGAAGCAAAACAGCTTTAACAGAATTAGCCAGTTCATTGATGTTCAAAACCGGCACACCTTGAATTTCAGCGACGCGGTTGAGATTAAAGTCATTGGTCAGAATAGGACAGCTTAATTGGCGGGCCAGGATCACAAGTTTACTATCCACTTCCCGGGTCCCTTCCACATCGATATCACTGATGCGAACCGGGATGGTTTTAGATTCCTGCAGATCTGCCAGGATCTCCATCCCGCGCCGGCCTCGCTGGCGCCTGAGATTATCAGCAGAATCTGCAATATGCTGCAGTTCATCCAAAACAAAACGGGGGATCAACAGCTCACCTACCAGGAATCCTGTCTGGGCGATATCAGCAATCCTGCCATCTATGATCACACTTGTATCCACCAGGATGACCCTCTCTGGTTCAGGATTGCCGTTACCTCGGTCAGACAAGGGAAAAACTCTGCCGCTGAAAAGGGAGAAAATATCATTACGCCGGGAGACAAAAACCGCCACACCGATATAACCGAATAGAAGTACACCAATAAATGGGAAAACTTCTCCAAGGAAAGATGGCAGCTTGGATAATGGAATGGACAGCAGAGCCGCGATGACCAGACCGATGAAAAGACCGATCAGACCGGAGCCAAGTGTTTTGGATTCCAGTTGATTTAACAATGTACGCAAGGATGAAACTGGCCGGGTTGTGATCAACGGGGTGATGACCAAACCGAATAATGCTCCGACCAATCCAAAGATAACTGCGCCTTCTTCAATAGTAATAGTAGTTACATTGGCTAGATCAACGCCAAAATATCCCCCCAGCAGCCCAAAAACGACCATACCAACGATACGAGAAATAAAATCAAAACTCATCATGCCCCTCCTAAATAAAAATAGCGACCACAATATCAATGTGCTCGCCAAACGAATCCTATTTTTGAGAGAAGATATAATGCCAAAAAAAAGTTAGGCTGCCTGTTTTATAATCCTGGTAATAAAATAAATGATCATAATGGCAGATAACAAAAAAATAATGGCAAAATAAGTCCAGTTGATCCATTTGGCAAAGCCAATAAATAATTCCGCTTTAATCATAGCATGACCGCCAAACCTCGTCAACACGCTGAGCGGATAAGCGCTTTCTTTAATATATATCTAATAAATGATTTATGGGAAGCAGAAGCACCTCAGGCGATTGCTGTAACTTCCATAAACGGTGATTGTTCTATCGTATAATGGTTAGATAATCAACACCTACCCTCGGGAGTATTGAATGGAAGATAAAAAATATAAGAAGATCATCAATTCCTGGGCAATGTATGACTGGGCCAACTCAGCATTTGCAACCACGATCATGGCAGCAGTTTTGCCCATTTATTACCGAGCTATTGCGGAACCGACCTTATCCGGAAATCAAATTACATCCTATTGGGCTTATACAAACTCTATCGCATTATTATTAATTGCGGTCATCAGTCCTATTCTGGGAGCGATGGCAGATTTTAAAGGCCATAAAAAACGCTACTTGACAATTTTCGCTCTGATAGGAATCGTTGCCACCGCATTCATGTTCTTCTTAACCACCGGTGATTGGCTTTTAGCATCAAGTTTATTTATTCTCGGCAATATCGGTTTCGCAGGCGCCAATGTATTTTACGACTCACTGCTGCCCCACATCGCTAAGAAGGATGATATCGATCAAATCTCGACCAAGGGCTACGCGATGGGGTATGTGGGAGGTGGGATCCTGCTGGCTGTTAATCTAGCCATGATCATGTTTGCACCCGATCACCTGACCACTCTCATGACTCGGATCTCCCTGGCAAGTGTGGCAGGCTGGTGGCTGATCTTCACCATTCCTCTTTTGAGAAATATCCCCGAACCCCCCAGGCAGATATTCAAAGGAGAAATGCATTCCAATCCCATTAAGGCGGGATTCGATAGATTGAGAGAGACGTTTAAAGAAATTCGCAAATATGGGGACCTATTCAAATTCCTGGTCGCTTTTTGGCTTTATAACGACGGTATCGGCACGATTATCAAAATGGCTACAACCTACGGCGACGAAATTGGTATCGACTCCACATCCTTAATCATTGTTTTATTAATTGTGCAATTCGTCGGCATCCCCTTCTCATTTGCTTTTGGTTGGTTAGCGAAAAAGATTGGTACAAAAAAATCTATTTATATCACCCTGGGAGTTTATTCATTAATATCCATCGGTGGCTACTTCCTCAGCAACGCGACCCACTTCCTGATCCTGGGATTTGCTGTTGCTATGGTCCAGGGCGGATCGCAGGCTTTGAGCCGGTCCTTGTATGCCCGGATGGTTCCCAAATCCCAGTCAGCGGAATTTTTCAGCTTTTTCAGCGTCAGTGGAAAATTTGCCGGGATCTTCGGCCCACTGGTCTTCGGTCTCGTCAGCCAGTTATTTGGCAACAGTCGCTTGGGCATCATTTCCTTGATCATTTTCTTCATCACAGGTGGCCTTATGTTGACCCGGGTGGATGAAAAAGAAGGTATTCGGGTAGCTCAGGAAGCTGACGCCCTGACAGTTCAGGAAGCTTAGATTGCATGGTCGAACTACAAGAAGAAGATAACAAACTCCTCCAGCAGCAGGATCTTTTCAGCCGCATCGCTTCCAGGTATGACCTGGTAAATCACCTGATGACCGGCTGGCAGGATGATCGTTGGAGGAGATTTGCTGTTAAAAAGCTCAAGCTGGCATCATCAGCCAGATTGCTGGATATTGGCAGCGGCAACGGGCAGATCGTCCGGGAAGTTGGCCGGCAGTATCCTGATTGTATATGCATCGCTGCTGACCTGACACAGGCTATGATCGCCGTTGGGCAGAGGAATAAGTTCCCCATCCCGGCCCATTGGACTGCTGCGGACGCCGGTTTGCTCCCTTTCCAAGAAGGGGTATTTGATGGTGTGATATCCGGGTTCCTGGTCAGGAATCTGGGAGATATCACGGTTGGACTAAAAAACCAGTATCGTATCCTAAAAACCGGTGGTAGAATTGCAATCCTGGACACCACAAAACCACCCAATCATATTCTGGCACCGATCATACGATTTTACATGACCAACATCATTCCAATTATCGGCGGTTTATTTACAGGCAATAGAAAAGCCTACGCCTATTTGAACAAATCCACTGAAGGATTTCTGCGGGCCGAGGAGCTGGCCGCGTATCTGGTAGCAGTCGGTTTTAGAAAAGTTGCCTATCAACAATTTGCCTTCGGCATGATCACCGTACATTGGGGTGAAAAATGAGCGGCATCCAACCTTCCTCCCAGGCAGCTGAACGCGGCGAACCTTCATATATCTGGAGAGCCGGGCAGCAGCGTAGATTGGAAATGCTCAAAACAGCTGCCGGAGCCAGGATCCAGGGCAGGCTGTTGGAAAACGGCTGCGGAATTGGCCTCTATCTGGAATACCTCTACCCGCTGGGCTGCGAAGTAGTTGGACTTGAGTTCGAGTTCGAGCGAGCGCTGGAAGCAAAGAAAGTGGCAGATCCTGTGCTTGGCGGCGCTGGGGAATTCTTACCATTCCCGGCCGATAGTTTTGATCTGATCCTGAGCAATGAAGTTATCGAACACGTAGTTGATGATCAGAAAGCAATCCAAGAGATGGTCCGAACGCTGGTTCCCGGGGGACGAATGATCATATTCTGCCCCAATCGCTGGTATCCCTTTGAAACCCACGGAATCTACCGGCGAGGAAAATACTACTTTGGAAATAAATTCCTGGTCAATTATTTGCCCAAAAAACTGCGGGACCGGCTGGCACCCCATGTCCGGGTTTATTCTCGACGAGATTTAGAGGGATTATTCCAGGATCTTCCGGTCAAATTCATCACTCAAAAGGTGATCTTTGGCGGGTATGATAATATTATCGGCCGATTCCCACGTTTGGGGCGCTGGCTGAGGACGATTCTTTATTTGATCGAAAAGACACCGCTCCAGTTCCTGGGTTTATCCCATTACTGGGTTGTGGAAAAAGCTGAAGGAAAAAACGATGATTGAAAATATTGAAACCCTGGTTGGGGATGAACTCCGGAAGCGAGGTTGGCGGCTGGCAATCGCAGAATCTTGCACAGGTGGTTTAATTGGTCACAGAATCACCAACATTTCCGGTTCTTCCACATATTATCTGGGCAGCATCACTGCCTATGCCTACCGGGCCAAGGTCCGCTTGCTGGGCGTATCATGGGACACCCTGGAAAAATTCGGGGCGGTCAGCGAAGAAACTGTTCGCGAGATGGCCAAAGGCATCCGGCACGCGCTGGCTGCGGATATTGGCTTGTCTGTAAGCGGTATCGCTGGACCAACAGGCGGGACACCGGAAAAACCCGTTGGCTATGCCTGGATCGGGTTAAGTACTCCCGATGGAATCTTGACCCTGCAGCATAATGCGGGCGGAAACCGGATCGAAAACAAAGAGGAAGTAGCGCAGGTTGCGCTGGAATTTTTGTTTAAATTCCTGTCATCTAATGGAAAAGATTGAGATCACCACACGTTTCACACGGGACGGCTCCCTGATCCCGATTGACTTTTCTCTGGATGATCAGACTGTCCAGGTCATGAATATTGGCCGCCAGTGGGATAAGGAAGACGGCAAACATATTCTGGTGATGGACTTCAGGGAAAACACATACCATTTATTTTTTCAACTCAGCGACCTGAGCTGGTATCTGATGAGAGACATCAAACCCAGACCTGGTTCAATTTAATAGGAGATAAGATGAGCGAATCTGTTCAAGATAATATGGTTGTGACACTCGACTATACCCTGGTCGTTGATGATGAAATCCTGGAAAGCACTGATGATGGAAAACCGATCGAGTTCATCCAGGGTATCGGTCAGATCATCCCCGGGCTGGAGTCCGCTCTTTACGGCATGAAGGTTGGCGAAAAGAAAACAGTGGTCATCAAGCCGGAAGAAGCTTATGGTGATTTTGACCCGGATTCTCTCGAAATTGCTAAAAAGGAAGAATTCAGCGAGGAGATCCCCCTGGATGTAGGCACCTTTCTGGATTTGCGGGATGATGAGGATGATGTGCTCAGCGCCCAGATCATCGAAGAAGATGAAGACACCGTCACCCTGGACTTCAACCATCCCCTGGCCGGTAAAACCCTGACCTTTGAGATCACCCTCTCCGTACTGCGCCCAGCTTCCGACGAGGAGATAGAGCACGGGCACGCGCATCAAGAATAATAATAGATCAAATTTTAAGGGAAAACAATCTGCTGGCGACCCACTTGAGGTAGAGGCCTTCCAATATGTAAGTGATCATCGTGACTATCGCTGCGCCGAGGATGCCAAGGTAAGGAATCAGTAACAGATTCAATACGCCATCACCAAGCAATAAGAGCAGGACATAGATCGTGTATACCCCCGGTTTTCCACCCTGAAGCATCAGCCCTGAAAATGGGCGATACCAGGCCCCAAAGATCACTCCAATCATCATCACAGCAAACATCAAGGCGCTTAACCAATCATAGCTGCCGATCAAAATACGATAGGCAAATGGAAAAGCGAGGATGATGATTGTTCCACCAAGAATGAAGAGTTTATAGTAATCTCGCCTGATGGAATTAACCAGTGAAATAATGCCTGGTTTATCATCCTTATTTAATAATCGACCCAATTCCGGATCGATATTCCAACGCAATGCATTGCTGAATTGGCTGAAACCTTCGGCCAATGTGGCCACAAAACTGTACACCCCCACTGAATAATCATCAACAAAATATCCTAATAACAGAACATCCAGGCGGGTATTCAGCTCTACCAAGATTCCACTAAAAAAACCCTTAGAGGAGAACGCCAGGTGCTGCTGATAATATTCCTTAGTGATCGGAAGCCTGACTCTGAATAACGTTGTTCTAATATAGATCAGTAGGGCAATAAAAAGGATTACTTCTGCCATTGAGAAAGAAGCAGCTAGAAAATAGTTGTCTAGGCCGATAAAAATTATCGCCCCAATGAAACCCGGGATCAGAACAAATCGAATTGATCGGAAAACTGCATAGGCGATCATTTTCTCAAAGGCATTTACAACATTGATCAAAATTTTGTTTAGACAAAAGAAAACCAATCCCGGCATCAGCCAGGCCATGCTCGAGGCAACATCGGGGCTATTAAGGAATTTACCAACAAATGGAGAGATAAGATAACCCAATCCGGCAATAAGGCTCGTAAAGAAGAGCGCCAAAAGAAGTGCAGCACCTGTTATTCTGCCGGATTTCTCCGGGTCATCCGTTGTCAGGGAAAGCCGGTTCAGCACAGAATACTGTATACCTGCCACTCCAATCTGGGAAAAGACGATATAGATAGCATAGGCTTGGTTAAAAATTCCAACAGCTTCCTCTCCCCGAAAGTAGAGGATCATCGAATTGATCAAAACGCCACTGATGCCCAATACAACCAAACTGACCAAATTCCAGAATATGCCTTTGTCGTTGAACATACCTAAATTGTAATGTAGATGAAGAAAAGTTTCTTGGCCTTTTTAAGGATTTCAGATTGCTATCAATCCTGAGCGACAACTAATCAACGATCACCTCAAATTCACCATCACTAACCCGCACCTGCAGCTTCTCCCCCGTGTTGGCCTGGCTGACCTGATAAACGGTCGAGCCGTCATCTGCGATCACGATAGCATAGCCTCTCTTTAATATGGCCTCTGGATTCAAGGCAGAAAGTCTGGCTTGGTAGGCAAGGCATTGATCGCGGGAGGTTTTTATGATCGCTCCCATCTCCCTCTCCATTCGGCCGTCTAACTCATCCAGTCGCTGACGGCCGTTGCTGATCTGGTTGAGCGGAGAAAGCCTGGCTACCTGGGTTGAGACGTTTTCCATCTTCCAGCGCTGATCAGAAATTACGTTTTGGATAGAACGTGTCAAACGGGTCCGGGATTCCCCTACCCCAATCCGCAGCTCAGATTGATCTGGAACTGCCAGCTCAGCAGCAGCGGTACAGGTGATTCAGCCAGCGTCCGGGCAACTTTCTCATCATTGAAGGCCCACAGATCCTCGATCTCTATGATTCTGGAAATGATCCGTTTTATGTAGAAAACCAACTTAATTACAAAAAATTCGTTGAATGTTTGGTATCCGGTTAAATTAATGCTCCCGGAGCTTTCAAAAGCTCCAGGAGCTAATATTCACATTAGGGATTAAGAAAAAGGGACTGAGTCCTTCCAAAAGACTCAGTCCCTAGTGCATGGGAGCTGAAATTTTCTATTAAGGATTATCCTTCCACCACGTCCCCCACCATTACCGCTGTGAATTTCAATCCCTCTGCCCCAACATCTACCTGGATGGTATCCCCCGCTTTAAAATCACCGCTTAGGATGGCCAGAGCCAGGGGATCCTGCAGTTCTTTCTGGATGGTACGTTTCAGGGGGCGGGCACCATAATCGGGATCAAAACCAAGCTCAGACATATATACCTGCGCTTTCTGGCTGACTTCCAGGGTATAACCCTGGGTGCGGACCAGATCTTCCACCCGCTTGAGCTGAATGCCCACGATCTCCTGGATCTGCTCCCGGTTGAGAGGATGAAAATGAACGATCTCATCCACACGGTTGAGAAACTCAGGTCGGAAAACTTGCTTTAAAGCCTTATCAGTGATCTCAGCTGCCTCTTCCTCACTCACACCCCGGGACCAAACCTCACTGCCGATATTGCTGGTCATGATCACAACCGTATTCCGGAAATCAACCGTCCTGCCCTGGCCATCCGTTAATCGACCATCATCCAGAAGCTGCAGCAGGGTGTTAAAGACCTCAGGGTGGGCTTTTTCGATCTCATCAAACAGAACAACACTGTACGGCCTCCTGCGGACCGCTTCTGTCAGCTGGCCGCCCTCTCCGTAACCAACATAACCGGGAGGTGACCCGATCAGGCGGCTGACGGTGTGTTTTTCCTGGTATTCGCTCATATCAATCCTGACCATGGCTTCCTGGTTATCAAACAGGAATTCCGCCAGGGCCCGGGCCAATTCTGTTTTGCCCACACCGGTCGGACCGATAAATATAAAGGACCCGATAGGACGGTCTGGATCCTGGATGCCAGCCCGGGACCTGCGAACCGCGTTGGCAACAGCCTTAACCGCTTCATCCTGCCCGATCACGCGCTGGTGAAGACGGTCCTCGATCTGGAGCAATTTCTGAATCTCACTTTCTATCAAGCGGGAGACAGGGATACCAGTCCAGCGTGAAATAACGCCGGCGATTTCCTCGGCGTCCACTTCTTCTTTCAGCAAGGCGCCCTCAGCCTGGATCTGTCCCAGGCGGGCTTCTTTCTTTTTGAGATCCTCTTCCAAGTCCCTGAGAGTGCCGTACTGCAGCCTGGCCGCAAGCTCCAGGTCAGCCTCGCGTTCCGCTTTTTCCATCTCGACCCGGGTTTGATCGATCTCCCGTTTAGCCTGGCGGATTTCACTAATGACTTCCTTTTCAGTCATCCAACGGCTCTGCAGCTGCTTCTGGTCCTCTTTCAAGTTGGCGAGCTCTTCTTTTAATTTTTCCAGCCGGGACAGAGATGATTTATCAGGCTCCTTTTTGAGAGCCTCCTGTTCGATCTCCAGCTGCATGATCTGGCGGTCGACCTCATCCAGTGCCCGGGGCTTGGAATCGATCTCTGTCCGCAGGCGGGCACCTGCCTCGTCGATCAGGTCTATGGCTTTATCCGGCAGCTGGCGGCCAGCAATGTAGCGGTTGGATAGGGTGGCTGCCGCAATGACAGCCGGATCAGTGATTCGCACACCATGGTGGATCTCATACCGCTCCTTTAATCCACGCAGGATACTGATGGTAGTTTCCACACTGGGTTCTTCCACCAGCAGAGGCTGGAAACGCCTTTCCAGAGCAGCATCAGCTTCGATATATTTACGGTACTCATCCAATGTGGTGGCACCGATTAGATGGAGCTCTCCCCGGGACAGCATAGGTTTTAACATATTGCCAGCATCCATGGCTCCCTCAGCCGCACCGGCGCCAACCACAGTATGCATCTCGTCCACGAATAACAGGATTTCCCCGGCCGCCGTGGTGATCTCCTGCAGGACAGCTTTCAGGCGTTCTTCAAATTCACCTCTGTATTTTGCACCTGCGACTAAGGCCCCCATATCCAGCTGGATCAAGCGTTTATTTTTTAAGCCTTCCGGAACATCGCCGTTAACAATACGCTGGGCCAAACCCTCCACAATAGCAGTTTTTCCCGTGCCGGGCTCGCCGATCAAAGCCGGATTGTTTTTCGTCCGTCTGGAAAGGATCTGGACCAATCGGCGGGTTTCCTGGTCACGGCCGATGACCGGATCCAGTTTTCCCCGACGGGCCAGATCAGTCAGATCCCGGCCGTATTTTTCGAGGGCCTGGTAAGTGCCTTCCGGCGTCTGGTTGGTGACGCGCTGGGATCCTCGGATTCCCATTAATTCTTCAAGTACGGCATCCTTGGTTAAACCAAACCCTTTCAGGCGATTTCCTTCATCGCTTTCAATCAAGCCTAATAGGATATGTTCAGTGGATACATATTCATCCCCCATACCTTTTGCATGGCGTTCGGCAGCGGCCAGGACATCGGAGGTTTTCCGACTGATGCCAACCCGCACATTTCCGCCATATACTTTTGGGTGGGCGGAAATTTCTTCCCAGAGCTCCTGTTTGAGGACATCAGTGCTGCCTGCAATAGATCTGACAACCGCGCTGACAGTGCCCTCACTCTCCTCAAGCAGGGCGTACAGCAGGTGGGCAGATTCAATTTCTTGGTGATTTTGATCTTCAGCCAGGCGCTGGGCACGCATAACAGCCTGCTGAGACTTGGATGTATATTTTTCTAAGTCCATTTTTTCCTCTATTTTTCTCCCCCACAGAGCGAGACAACCCGCTCAAGGGGTTGATATCAATATTAATTCTAACGTTTGAATCTTAGAATGGAATTAGAGATTTATTAATAGAAAATATAAGTTGGCGGGCCGGGAGAATGAATCCGGGTCTGGCTGCCGGTTAATTGACAATCACCTCAAACTCCCCGTCATTGACCCGTACCTGCAGCTTCTCCCCCGTGCTGGCCTGGCTGACCTGATAAACGGTCGAGCCGTCATCAGCAGTCACGATAGCATAGCCTCTCTTTAATATGGCCTCTGGATTCAAGGCAGAAAGTCTGGCTTGGTAGGCAAGGCATTGATCGCGGGAGGTTTTTATGATCGCTCCCATCTCCCTCTCCATTCGGCCGTCTAACTCATCCAGTCGCTGACGGCCGTTGCTGATCTGGTTGAGCGGAGAAAGCCTGGCTACCTGGGTTGAGACGTTTTCCATCTTCCAGCGCTGATCAGAAATTACGTTTTGGATAGAACGTGTCAAACGGGTCCGGGATTCCCCTACCCCAATCCGCAGCTCAGATTGATCTGGAACTGCCAGTTCGGCAGCAGCTGTGGGGGTTGGCGCACGTAAATCAGCTACAAAGTCAGTGATCGTAAAATCGGTTTCGTGCCCCACTCCACTGATCACCGGGACTGGTGATTCGGCCAAAGTCCGGGCGACTTTCTCATCATTGAAAGCCCACAGGTCCTCGATCGAGCCGCCACCCCTGCCGATCAGGATCAGGTCCGGTTCCAACCGGTACAGCCGCTCCAGCGCAGCGCAGATCTCACCCGGGGCGCTGTCCCCCTGGACCGAAGAAGGTGATAACAGGATCTTCACCAGCGGGTAACGCCGATTCAATGTATCCTTCATGTCCTGAAAAGCAGCTCCGGAAGGCGATGTGACAATCCCGATCCGAGTCGGCCAGGATGGTATAGGACGTTTTCTGACAGGATCAAATAAACCTTCAAATTCCAATTGGGTCTTTAATCGCTGGAACTCCTGGAACAGGGCGCCTTCGCCCTTGGGGCGCATAAAATCAACATAAAGCTGATATTGGCCGCGCTGCTCGTAAACCCCAAGCACGCCATGCGCTTCCACTTCCAGCCCATCCTGAAGAGTCGTTTTGATCTGCATAGCCCGGTTCTTCCACATCACACACCGCAAGGAAGAGGTTTTGTCCTTCAATGTGAAATATAGATGTCCAGAAGCAGGGCGAGAAAGGTTAGAGATCTCACCAGTCACCCAAAGATCCTGCAGATTGGCATCCGCCTCCAGAATTCCTTTCAGGTAGGTATTTACTTCTGCGATAGACCAATATCGTGATATTCCCGGGTCATTCGGTGTTGAAAACATAGAGCTAGTATACTGGTAGGTTTCGCTCTCAACAAGTTTCGGAAGGCACCCGCAGGAGGGATATTCTTCCTTGCCCGGCAAATAGGGCCTTCCCCTTTTGGGTGATCCGAATAAACACCCCTGCCCCCTGTGATACAATTTTTTTGCCATGGAAACATCTGACCATATCAAGGATATTCTCAACTCGGTCCCGGAACAACCGGGCTGCTACCTGATGAAAGATCAGGCAGGCAAGGTGATTTATATTGGCAAGGCAATTAACCTGCGCCACAGGGTGCGGTCTTATTTCCACGCCAGCGCCCAGAAGAATCCCCGCACCAGCCAGCTGGTAGCCAATATCCGCGATATCGAATGGATCATCGTCAAATCTGAACTGGAAGCGCTGATCCTGGAAATGAATCTGATCAAGGAATACCAGCCCTTTTATAATGTGCAGCTCAAGGATGATAAACGGTATCCATTTATCAAGATCCATTGGGCTGATCCCTTTCCAAAGGTCAGCGTCACCCGCAAAGTTGAAAAAGACGGGTCACGCTATTACGGACCCTATATCAACGTCTGGGCTGTTAACCAGACCATGGACCTGCTGCGCAAGATCTTCCCATATCTAACCTGTAATCGAACAATCACCGGGGAGGACCAACGCGCCTGCCTGTATTACGACATCCAGCTTTGCACAGCGCCATGCATCGGCAAGATCAGCCAGGAAGATTACCGGGAAATGATCAAAGAGCTGGGTGCTTTCCTGAACGGCAGAACTGACAATATCGTCAAACGCCTGGAAGAGGAAATGAAGCAAGCCTCTGCCGAATTAAAGTATGAACAAGCAGCGCAGCTCAGGGACACATTGGACGCCGTCCAGCGCATTGTAGAAGATCAGCGTATCATATCGACCCGATTCACAGACTCAGATGTGATCGCCATGGCAGATCTGGACAATGATGCCTGCATCCAGGTATTCTTCATCCGGGGCGGTAAACTGACCGGGCGGGAATATTTCATGGTCGAAAACATCGATAAAACGGCTGATCAAGATCTGCTGGCAGAAGTCATCAAACAATTTTATGACCAGGCACCTACTATTCCCCCTGAGATCCTGCTTCCCCGAGAAATTGAAGAGGCCAAGATCATCAACCAATGGTTAAAAAGCCAAAGGGGTGGAAAAAAAGTAGAGCTGGTTGTGCCCAGGCGGGGTGAAAAGAAGAAACTGGTCGCCATGGCGGCAGAAAATGCGGCGTCCATGTTAACAGCACTGAAAACCCAGGAAAAATCTGAACGGGAACGAGCTGAAGGAGCATTGACTGACCTGCAAACCCGATTGAATCTGAGCGCGCCCCCGATGAGGATCGAGTGCTACGATATCTCCAACACCCAGGGAACTGCCCTGGTTGGCAGCATGGTGGTTTTCCTGGATGGCCGCCCTGAAAATTCCCATTACCGCCATTTTAACATCCGTACTGTGCAGGGACCGGATGATTATGCCAGCATGGCCGAAGTCTTACGGCGCCGCTTTAAGCGACTGGTGCTTTCCAATACCGAGGATAGGAAACCGGGAGGAAAACCTGATCCTTCTTTCAGTGCCCTGCCCGACTTGATCTTAGTCGATGGCGGCAAAGGCCAGCTAAATCGCGCAGTCAAGGTCTTGGCAGAATTCGATTTACTGGATACCATACCCATAGCGGGATTGGCTAAAAAATTCGAAGAGGTATATTTACCTGGAGATGCATATCCCGTGCACTTCGAAAAGAATTCCCCCGGCCTGCATTTGCTGCAGCGTTCCCGGGATGAGGCCCACCGTTTTGCGATCACAGCTCACAGAAAACGCCGCTCCAAGAAGGGATTGGAATCAAGTCTGGAAAAAATACCAGGCATCGGTCCAACAAGGCGCCAGGAACTGTTGAAAAAATTCCACACAATTCAGAATATCCGGGATGCGAGCCTGGAAGAACTCTCTCAAACACCAAAAATAACTCTCAAAATCGCTCAATTATTAAAAAAGCACTTGGAATAATTAATCTTCATGCTACAATGAGCGAGAATTGAGAACAAACACACTATCAGGAGTCTTATGGCTAACAGGAAACACCAACAGCGGAACCAGAAGATCATAATGAGTATTATCGGCATTTTCATCATCCTTGCCATGGTACTCTCGATGTTTCGCTTCTAAGATCTCAATCGCTTTCCTTCCATCCAAATAAGAAATAAGGAGCTGGGTATGCTTAAGAACAGATCCACTCTCTGGTTCTGCGCCTTGATCGTAGGCTGGGGTTTTGACGTCCTGTATTGGAAAAAGCCTATCGGGGTATCTTTTACCATTCACGTTCTTTTATTACTGGGAACCCTGATCTTCTTATCTAAAAAAGAAGGCAAGCGCCTATCACCAAAAAGCCTGCCATTGATCGGACTGGCTTTACTTTTTAGTTTCCTGGGGTTTTTACGGGCGGAGCCTTTCACCCGCACATTGAACCACCTGTTATCTCTGGGTTTCCTGGGATTATTGATTCTGTCCTATCAGGGCGGCCGCTGGATGGAATACAACCTGAGCGATTATATCGTGGGCGGTTTCCGTTTGTTCACCAACGCGGTCGGCCTGCCTTTCAAACTATTCACTGAAGCGAAAGAAGAAAAAGCAGAGTCTGAGGAAGGAGAGAAGGGTAAAGGAGCAGGCTGGAAGAAAGCCGCACCTTACTTGCGGGGAATCCTGCTGGCGCTGCCTGTTGTGGCAGTTCTGGCCGGCCTGTTATCCGAAGCAGATCCTATCTTTTCCGAATGGCTGAGCGATTTGATCGAGCTCCTGCGCCTGGAAAAACTTCCTGAATATATTCTAAGATTGGTATTAATTGGTATCTGGACCTTCGTGCTGACCGGGATAATGCTGTACTCCCTGATCAAAAGCAAGGAAGAGAAGCTGGTGGGTGTGGCCCAACCCTGGCCGCCCCGATTCCTGGGCTCGACAGAAACCACCATCATCATGGCGGCGGTCAATCTGCTTTTCTTTGCCTTTGCCAGCATTCAGTTCAAATATTTCTTCGGGGGTGAAAAGAATATCACCCTGGATGGATACACTTATTCCGAATACGCCCGCAGGGGATTTGGCGAGCTGTTGGCAGTTGCATTCTTTACACTATTTATCATTATGGTCCTGAGCAGCATCACTATCAGGAAAGAGAAGAAAGACCGGGTGGTGTTTTCAACCCTGACCGGATTAATGACCGCCTTTATTGGTGTGATCCTGGTCTCGTCGCTGCAGCGCCTAGCGCTGTACGAAGCGGCCTATGGGTTCACCCGCTTGCGGACCTACTCTCATCTCTGTGTGATCTGGATCGGGATCCTTTTCCTGGCCATCCTGACTCTTGAAATTCTCGGTAAACACCGCTTTTTCACCCTGGCGTCTCTGGTGGCAGTAGCTGGTTTTGTGCTGACAATGAACGCAGTAAACGTGGATTCTTTCATTGTAAAAAGCAATGTTCAGCGTTTGGACGATCCTGATTCCATCCTGGATACGAACCTACTGAAAGATCTGTCGATGGATTCCCTGCCCACTTTAATAAAGCTGGCAGATGATCCCCACATCACCGATCAGGAAAAGATAGAGATCGGTGTCGTCCTGGCTTGCCGGGCTGATGACCTCGAAAATGATGATTTGGGCTGGTTGAGTTTTAAATTGCCAGATGCCCTGGCTTCAAAAAGCCTAGAGAAGAATAAGGACCTTTGGGAAGATATCTCATTTAAGAAAACAGAATGGGGCGCGCGGTATGCCGATCTGGAATCGGGCGAATTCTACTGTGCTTATCACTACGAAGGGTTGGATTGAGATAAAACAAAAACTGGCTGAGAAAATCAGCCAGTTTTTTTATATTATTTGAGATTGCCTGATTCTAAACCTTGAGCAGGCTCAGCTGGTTCTTATCCCCCCGATCCGCTACCTTTCGGCGTGTAGGTTTATTGGCGCATTCCAGGGCCAATTTTTCTTCCAAAGCGAACTCACGCTCCAGCGCTACCCGCACAAAGGCCGATTTGGTGACCCCGGATTCTCTGGCAGCGTTGGACAGCCGATGATTGAGAGAGTCCGTGATATGGATCTGGATCTTGCGTGACTTCATTGATCTTTGAGTGGGCATCTCAGGCACCTTTTGGAATCGAGACCTGGAGGGAGACGGCCTGGGTTTTGCGGTATTCATCGATCCAGGGATCGGTCCGGAAACGCAGGAAGTCCTCATGACTCCAATCCGTACAGCGCCATTTTCCGCGCTCTTTTTTATGATAGGTATGGACCATACAAACCGGGCACCAGGAGAATTTCAGTTTCTCTTCCTTCTTCATAATTACCTCGCAATAAAGATTGGATGATAACCGGAGCCAACCTGATTTCACTCCGTGTGCTCTCCTTTAGTGCAATTTCTGTGCCGTTTTCTTTGCACTACCCCCATATCTAAGGGTTTCACCCTATGTTATACCCAGTTATGGGATAGATGGTGCAAGAAATGAGAGGGAAGGAATAAAGAGTAATCAGTGATTAATATTGAGTACTCAGACTTGATAAACGATGGTACAGATAGAAACGATCCTGGTCAAAGCCGGTCTCAGGCGGAGCCTGACCAGTCTCTTCATCCCGGTCTCTTCTCCCCCATCGGAACACACAGTGTTCCCCCTCTCCCGTTGACTTGAAGGTAGGCACATGATAAAATCCTCTTCGATAGCGGGCGTGTAGCTCAATGGTAGAGCAGTGGCCTTTTAAGCCATTGGTTGGGGGTTCGAGCCCCTCCACGCTCATCGAGTAAAAAACCACCTTTTCAGGTGGTTTTTTATATTTCTAGTCAAATCTGGTGCTATTTCTTTATTTAGTAAATCTTTCGTTTTTTCGCAATACGGATTTTTTCAAGACGCTTTAGTTCTTATTTTGCCATAGATTCCAAATCTCTTTGCAAAATGGACATTTAATCGTTCCACTTCCATAACAGAGTGAACACGGTTCATCTCTCTTTAATTCTCCATCTTTCTTTCTCTTACCTTCACATGCAGGGCAGGTTATAACTTTTTTGTCATTGCAAACAGAACAACTACTTGCATTAGGTTTTATCACGCTTGACATTACCTCCCTCCAATATTCTAATTTTACTTTTTCCATATTTAGAGCATAACCTATAGATATCAGGCCAAATGACATGAATATAGGTAATAATCGGTTCATTTGACCCGATATCTACTTATAATTATTATAGAACAAGAAGTGGAATGTTGAAATTTGCTGCAGACCATGAAACGTATTATCTTTTAAGCCATTGGTTCAGGTTGTTGGTACCCAAGGGGGTATGCTATTGGAGCCCCTCCCCGTCTCACAGAAAAAAAAACCACCTTTTCAGGTGGTTTTTTTGTTATTCTATACTGATATGGTGCTAATCTATTTCACTTCCTTGTCACAATAAGAATCTAAAAAGTTTCTGGAATATTAAACTATTCAAATTCGAAGATTAAACAAAAAACCATTATGTATCAGTTCTATTCTTTATATCATCAATTCATCCATCATTTATACCACTGAACCTTGCTCAGAACTTAGCAGGTATCCGTAGATATCCAATGGAGTCTATGACAGTTCAGGATTGTGATCGAGCCAATCCAGTGCCCCCAGGCCAGATGTGTATCCGCTCGCGAAACTGGCTGTCAGGAGGTATCCTCCGGTTGGGGCCTCCCAGTCCAGCATTTCTCCTGCGCAGAAGACGCCCGGTATAGCGCGCAGCATTAGGTGTTCATCAAGCGCTTCGAAGGTGACGCCGCCTGCACTGCTAATCGCTTCTTCCAGTGGACGAGGCGCTATTAGCGGAATAGGTAGAGACTTAATTGCGGATGCTAACAGTTTTGGATCAGAGAAATCTTCTTTAGGTACAAACTCCCACAGCAAACCAGATTTCACACCGATGATCTTTACAGTCCTTTTAAGATATTTCGAAGTCGAGTGAGAGCCGCGCGGTCGGGATAGTTTTTCGGTTACTTCTTCCTCCGTCCAATCCGGTGTCAGATCGAGTTCTATTATCGCACTGCCGTCTAATTCTATTTCATCTCGTAATTGCGCTGAGATTGCGTAGATCAAGCTGCCTTCTACTCCATTTTCCGTGATGATAAATTCGCCTTTTTTTCTTTGCCCTTTGAAGGTTATGGCAACCGATTTCAAAGGTTTCCCTTGAAACTTATCTCGGAAATAGGGCGTCCAATTGACGTCGAATCCGCAATTAGAGGGTTTTAGCGGAGCGATGTTGACATTGCGTTCTTTCAATAGCGGAATCCATCCGCCATCACTCCCCAACTCTGGTCTACTACCACCTCCTAATGCAAGGATGACTGCATCAGTTTTTACGTTTTTTTCTCCATCAGGGGTTTCAAACAGGAGAGAATTATCTTTACCCCACCCCAACCACTTGTGGCGCGTATAGATTTGTAAGCCACTTGCTCGCAATTTTTTCAGCCATGCATTTAGGAGGGGTTCAGCTTTCATCTCTTTGGGGAAGACGCGCCCCGATGAGCCTATATAGGTCTCAACACCGAGCTCGCGCGCCCATTCACGGAGTTCGTTTGGACCAAAGGCATCCAGTAGTGGCTCGATTTGGGGACGGCGCACACCATAACGGGAAAGAAAATCTTCGCGTGGTTCGGAGTGGGTCAGGTTGAGTCCGCCCTTTCCGGCGACGAGGAATTTTCGTCCCGGAGAAGGCATTGCTTCGTAAAGAGCGACTTGCGCACCGCTCTTTAGCAAAACCTCCGCTGCCATCAAACCAGCTGGACCACCACCAATGATAGTAACTTGATGAGACATGATTTTATTTCCGCTCACTTAATGTTGAGGTAATCCGCAACCCTTGAATGGGACTTTACTAATCATATGGTACACCACTTTATTGAATGGATATCTTGAAATTAAGAAAGGAAATACAATCATATATTTTTGCTGGTAGCTAATTTGTTTTTAGCGAGTTCGAGTTCGACAGCAGCTACATTTATCCCAATTCATAAGGGAAAACTAGGTGCAATTACGTTACTTGCTCAGAAACTTAATCTGGGATTCTGTTAACGTCAAGGAATGCTGGTGTTACTCTTCTTAATATTTATGCTCTTTATATTCATTCTTTTGTAAATTATCATGTAAAAT
>CAZOUN010000045.1:0-21041 GCA_964582965.1 uncultured Anaerolineales bacterium
TTCAATAATCCCAGTTCGCCAACGTAAATATCGGCTTTGGAAGCCTGCGATCCATTGTACGGTTGGGCGATAAATTTTATTGCTGTTGAACCAGTATGGGCTTGTTCATCTGTGAGTGTGATGAGATTGGATTCGGGCTGCAGCTGAATGCCATGCCAGCGTGAGCCATCAGAAGAAAATAGATCCTCCAGAGCAGGAGTGTTTTTAAAATCTTCATGGAAAAAGGGAGAAGAAACCGCTGGGGCGCTTATTCGGCCTTCCCCGTTGTTGGGATCTGAAATCAGCGTTTGGGTCGGAAGTACGGTCGTTGAGGATGGACCAACTGATGAGCATGCTGAAGCAATGAGACTTACAAGGATAAGAAGGGAAACCAAATTTCGTTTTAACATATTTCCACCTATATAATCCCGACCAAGTCAATTTTCAACGCTGGGAGGATCAATGACCAGATTCCCCAGCTAAGCAGCGGTATGATCAGGAGAGCAAGACATAAAAAGAATACCTGGCGTTTTTTGGCTTTTGGATTGACTTTGATATTCTCATAAAACAGTAGGAAAGGACCTGCCAGGTATAGCCCATGCACAAGGAAGATAAATGGAGCTGAAAGAAATAAAAACAAGAACGCTTCAAGGTTTCCAGAGATACCCTGTAGGAAAAACCGGGGCAGCATAAATTCCTGTTCTATCAGCACCCCAAAAAGACCCCCAATCGTCAATACCTGGGCAAATGAAAAACTCCATCGACGGAAGAAGAAATATATCACCAACGCATACCCAATGTAATAACCGATGTAAAAAATGTAATGTTGGAGAATTGGGCCATTGTAATCTAGGACAGCGAATAACTCACCGAACCAGAGCAGAAGAAATGGAATTAAGAAGAGTCCAAACTTGGTGGAAAATATATGCATGGATCGGATCCGCTTTCTGAACACGACCCCATAAAACAAAGGGTAAGCCACAAAAAGGGCAGAGAAAAATCGCTCACCTAACACAAGGAAAAAGAATGCTAATCCGATATACACCAGAATGATCGCATTTAGCAGAACCGCTGAGCGATTTCTGTTCAGGGCTTTTAATGGATCCTTGAAAATCCAATAAAGAGTGGGGATGACTGCCAGGCTGAGCATTTCCAAGATCAGTAAACTGAGTTCTTCGGTATTCATAACATCACCTAAGCCGAAATGTGATCACGGTTTCTAAATGTATCTACCCAGGCCCAGATGAAAAAGCCGCCGCCTGCCAGCATTTGAATGGTGTAGATAGATTGAAAGCTCAGCCGCAGCAGGTTTTCTGGCAGTTGGATTAACGCGGCCAGTCCGTATACAAGGCTGGCAGCCAGAGGAATGACTAGTAAGGGTAAAGTTTGTGAAAACTGGATCTGTCCATCCAGGCTTTCCAAGACACAGGATCTGTCCCGTTTCTGTTTTTGGATTGAGAGGGGAATGAGCACCAGGATAATCAATACTGCCAATTTCAGAATACCAAGTGGGACAATGGGAAACACCTGGAAATAATAGATAAAGCCCATTACTGAAACCAATAAACCGATCTCCCATTTATTAAGGGAAAATTTACTTTGCCAGATTTTTCTTCCCAGTAGCCAATGGCCGAACATTAACATGCCCGTGAACACCAAAGCAAATAAGGCAAAATCCCGGACTGCCCAGGCGCCAGGCAACCAGAATTCTCCAGCCTTAACATAAGATTCGAATTCTTGAATACTTTCCGGAAGTCTATAATTGAGTGACCATATCCCCCAGAAAAATCCAAATAGTGTGGAGGCCAGGGTCAATTGCTTCCACTTCCCTTCAATAAGCCATTTGCGGATCAGATACCATCCAAATACCAGGCTTAGTAATCCGTGCCAGCCAACAAAATAGGCTGGCATCACAGGATCAAAGAGCCCAGCTTCGTACACTACTGGGGTAAGGATACCTTCTACGAGGAAACCAAATAACCCGCCTACCAGGACGACTCCCGAGAGGCGCTGGACCTGGAATAGATCAATAATCCAGATACAGGCCCCAACCGGGATAGCGTAAAAGAGCACCAGTTCAACAATAGCGTATCCTTGGATATGCCAGAAGGTTTTTTCTGAGAAAAAAACCATGATGGCCGACGATAGTAAAACGAAGAGGATTCTAGTTATTAGTTTTTTTAGTTTATTCATGATATTTAATGTAATTGTGACAATTCCTACTTGATAATTCCTACTGGTTGAGCATCGTAACCCGGGAAGATCTGAGCCTGGGCTTGATTATTGAGCCGCTTGGAAAGGATTTCACTCAATACATCACGATAATCAATCGTCACTGCCAGGTCACCGGGGCCAACCAGGTGTTCCTTATCCAGGCCTGGCCAACGGGTGATCACCTGACCTCCGGCAACAGCGCCGCCCAGGACGAACATCAATCCACCATGGCCATGGTCAGTACCCAGGCTGGCGTTCTCATAAACCCGGCGGCCGAATTCTGTCATCACTACCAGAGTTATACCGGCCATATGCTTTTCGAGGTCGCTGTGAAAAGCGGCTAAACCGGCACTAAGATCTTCCATCAACCTGGCCATTTGTCCATCTTGTACTCCCTGGGCGAAATGGGTATCCCAGCCGCCAAGATCAATGGCGGCAGTTTCCAGCCCAATCTCGGCTTTGATCAACATGGCGATCTGCAGCAAACCGCGTCCGAAATCACTTTCTGGATAAGTGCTTCCGGATGACCTGTAGTTTACTGCGTCCAGTTTTTCCAATGTTTTCATGATCTGCAGAGTTTCTTGTCCCATTACACGAAGATCATTTTCGCCGGCGTAAAGAACAGAGAGGGCGGATGCCAGAGCCTGGGCAGCTTTTGAATCACCCAAATGGAAATCTGCGATCGAGCGCAAAGAAGATGCTGGAATTGGACCATATAGGCTGCGGGGAATTTGCTCCCCCAATCCTATAGCGCGCAGGGGAGAAGGGTTATTTGTATTAATGCTGGCAAGGTGGCGTCCGATCCATCCTGTTGCGGGCCCACTTTCCTCACTGACACCCCGTTCCATTAGCTCCATCGCTTTAAAATGGGATCGGGATTCATCCGGGGCGCCGCAGGCCTGGATACAGGCCAACTGCCCCACCTGCCAGGCCTGCAGCAGCGGTCGGAGGGACGGGTGAAATCCAAAAAAACCATCCAGATCGATCGTGCGCCTGTCATCAGCTGCCCGGGGATCATCCGGCCGCGGAAGTCGCAAGCTGGGCCGCAGACGGTGGTATTCTTCAGCGGCGTGGGGAATAACCATATTTAGTCCGTCTGCGGCTCCGCGCAGGAAGACCACCACCAGGGTATCACCACGAGGCGCGGTGTTAAATGGGGCAAAGGAAAGACGTGTGGAGTGGGGCAGGGCTGCCGTGGCAGCCGCGGCGCCCGAAAATTCTTGATTTATCAACATGGTTATTTCCTTTTCAACTACCAACCTCTAAGATTTGCTTCGGTCCGGAAGATATCGAAACCTATTTTGTCTTCACCCGCTCCCAGGTAGGTCCTGATACCAAGTGTTCGTAGGAATTCTCCAAATCCCTGGTCATTCAATCCATAGTAGGATTCCAGTTTGCGAACCGAACTCTCTGGTAGATCTGATAACCAGGAATATGACATGAGCGTGAACTGGTCGTGATGTTCATCCCAGGCCTCGAACATATAGTGAATGAACTCAGCCTGCTTTTCTGGGCTGCTGTTATTCTCTGGGCTGGTGGGATAACCGATCTCTGTCATCAAAATTTCTTTATTGGGAAAGAGATCTGCCAGGGTTTGAAAATCTTTCAGAATAACGTCCGGATCTTTGACTGTGAAATCGCCGTTCAAAGGATAATAGGTTGTCATAACTACATCTGAATTTCGATATATGTCCTGGGCAATATCCATCATGGATCCGGTAAAACCGTCATAGGTCACTTTGGTGCTGACCGGAAGATCTGGCCAGAGATCTCTAGCGTATTCCGCTGCCGGTTCAAAAAAATCGCGGTATTCTTCCCAGGCAGCCAGATCGCTTCCTAATACTCCATCGATTTCATTTCCGATCGCCAGGTAGGTCAAATCAACATCAACCAGTTGTGTTTCGATGTAATCCAACAATCCTTTAAAACGGATCAGGATTTCCAGGTCAGAGAAAGATTTTCCGTCCAGATCATCAGGCAGCCGGATCTCAGTGGTATCGAGCACAGAGATAGTGAGGGAGATAGCAAAACCTTGAGAAGAATAGTACTGATTAGCAATAGCGAGCCAGTTTGGATCGGGGTTGTAAACTCCAGGTTTAATTTCTATATCGTCCCAATAAACAGACAGGCGGATCGACTCTGCACCCAGCTCCCGGGCCAGATCCATCGCACTGTCGTAATTCTCGTTTTCCGGGACATTTGCATCCAGTTCCAGGATCCGTTTGCCTTTTGGTAAGGCATTAATGGAGGTTAAACTGGATACCTGGGAATTTGGCTCGGATGTTGAGATTTTCTCTCCGGAGCCATCGCAAGCTACCACTCCCAGAATCAGCATAATCAGGGGAAGGATCAGCCATTTAGACTTCTGCATGCTGAGGTTCTCCTTTTTTAGGGAAGGTCATCCGTAGGGCTTTGATAAACATGACCAAGCTGAAAATGATCCCACAAAACCAGAAAACGAGCGATAGTGGTTCAAAGAACTGCCCGATTAGAATTTCCCCCGCTGTGGCTGCTAACGGGAAGATTCCGGCCAGAAGCAGCCATCGTTTAGGTGTCCAGCTGTCCAGTTCGTTTTCATCCAGTTCTGGAGCAGGTTTTTTCATACTTTGTGAGAATAAATAGATTGTGACACCGTACAGGATCCAGATCATTAGATGGCCGATAAAACCCGGATACCAATCCGGCCGGATCAGGATTCCCATTGCCAGGTACATGATCCCGGCCGGGATCAGCAGCCATTTAAACTGTTTTCGATTTGGGAGCAGAGCTGCCATGCTATAAACCTTATCTTTTGTGATCCGTTTCCAAAGCAATACCAGGGCGACCAGAACAGCAGTGGTAGATAACCCTGAAAGTAGCGATGCCCCCACATCCGGGGAATTGATACTTTGGAATAAGCCCCCGAAAGTCATAACTGCGGCTAAACCGCCCCAGCTGTTAAAGAATTTGCCAATCTTTCCCGGTAAACTGTGTCCAAGGCTGGTGGAGCCGGTGAGCAGTTTCTCGGCCACCAGAAGGGGAATGATAAATGAAAACCAGGCATGCCACCAGAAGACCAATACGATCGTTTCCACAGGTGCAAATCCAGCGATAATAACCGGATCACCCCAGGGAGGAGCCCAGAGCACTTTGGTCAAATAAGCTTCGTACAAACCAAAAAGCATACCGGCATAGACCAAACTCGAAAAACGGGGTTTATCTGCCCGGTAAACCAGGCTAGCCAGTATGATGATATGCAGTCCGTAGAGCGGCACTACAACCAGGATTCCCCAGGTATGAAAGAAGGGGAACATGTCTGATCCGGAAAAGACCTCTGCAAAGAATGTCGAAAAAGCTGCCAGGATGATCCAGAACAGCAACTGATGTTTTTTTGGGATGGTTATTTCTGTATTCATAAGATTCCTTTATTTGAAATTTAGCGCCATTGGAATGCGGGGGATGCGAGCATGCCTGCAATTACCACCTCTGCTGCCTGGCGGGGATTTTCACTGAGTGTTTCTTCCAGGGAAGAGAGAAGTTCTATTTCCATGCCAGGTTGTAAACTCCCACCGAGAAGGTTATTGGCAACCCGATCCACAAATAAGCTCGCATCCCCTGCTTGGATATTAACCAAATAAGATTCTAGATTAAATTTAGTTCCCTTAATTTGATTCTGAACAAGGTCGAGGGCAAAACGCCAGCGTGGAAGCAGGTTCCCCTGCCAGGAAGCTGCGGTATCGGGATAGCCGTCCGGGGTGGGCCAGTCATAGAGTGGTTGCCCCATCCTTGTTAGATAACGCTGGATGGCTTTTCCGCCATTGGTGTCGGTCCCTGAACTCCGTAAAGCTGAGACCATGTAATTCACTGGGCGTTTGTATTTCAAGGGATAGTTATCTGTTTGAATCAGAGGTAAACCATCCAGTAAAATGACCCGCAGTACGGCTTTGATATCCCCGCGGTTATCCAGGAAACTTTGGCTGGCTTTTTGAATAATTTCATGCGGTGGATCATCGGACAGAAAACGTCGAGCCAATTTAGTGCAAATTGTTTCAGCAGTTGCCGGGCTTTTTGCAAGGTTGTCCAGGACTTGATCAATTTCGCCCTTTCCAGTGGGCTGAATAGTCTGACTCAGCACTGTTTTAACTCCTGGAGAGTGTGCTTCCTGGTCGAATTTCAACTCACCACGCCAAAAATGTTCTTTGATCCGCCAACCGGTCAGGCAGCGAGCCAGCTCCATCACATCTTCCTGGCTGTAGCCACCTGTTACGCCCAGGGAATGCAGTTCCAAAAGCTCCCGGGCGTAGTTTTCATTGGGCGCGTCTTTGTGATTTTCCTGGTTGTCCAGGTAAACCAGCATAGCCGGGGAATGGGCTGACGCGCCCAACAACTCCCGGAAGTTTCCTAATGCATGTTTCCGGATCACCTCACGATCATCAACGACTTTTAGGAACCAGCAGTCACCTTTTTGAACCGAGATATTAAAGTGATCAGTCCAGAATTCTACAAGTACCTCTTCCAGCTGTCTATTGCTATACACTTGGCGCAGCGTGGTAGCTTGCCGAAAATCATCAAGCACTAGTGCGGGATCATAGTTGTCAAAGATCTTATCGCCCCGGTTGCGTAGAGCATCGGCGTCCATCTGAAGCACCTCTATGCGGTTCAGTAGCAAATTGGTTTTATGATCTGCAATGCCTTTAGGGCTGAGCTGCTCTTCCAGATAATTTTCCAGGCCAATCTCTGTCATGCGCTGGCGATCTTCAGGCCGGGGGCCGAAGCTGATACGGTTCAACGCTCGCCACGCCGGAGTGGATATTTGGAGAGGGTCAGGGAAACCTGAAGATTTTGTGGGAATGTAACTTGCCAGGGGGGAACAGCCAGCAGCGACTCCAGCCCCGGCACTTAGAATACCCAGCACCTTGAGGAATTCTCGGCGGGAGAAATCCATTATTTCGTGACCTTCTCTTTGGATTCTTTTTTGTCTCTCTTCTTGAAGATGGCGTATACTGCTCCACCCAGGGCTACAAGGGTTCCGATTGGTATGATCAGCAGCCAGCCGATAATGGGAAACACTGAGGCAAATTCCAGGATCGCTGCACCGCGCATAAACGCGCCTAGAGATTGAAAATTACCATCATTTTTCCAATTCAAACGCAAGCCTAGCTCAGCTGCAATTCCAGCTGCGCCAATGCTGGCCGCACCCAGTACAACTACAAGCCAGATCCAGCCCAGAACCTGTGTGAATTGGGAAGGTAAGGCGAAAAGGACGGCGGCAGGAATTGCCGCAATACCGCCTGCCAGCAGACCGACACCAAAACTCTTTTTCGGTTTTTCCGAGATTCGGATCCGAACTTTTTCAACTCGTTCCGGGAAAAGCAGCCACCAGGTTGTTAATAAGGCTGGATAAGAGATCCCGACCAGGATCAAACTGCCAAAGATCGCGTACATATCTGCCATTGTTATTCTCCTTTGCATGAAGTTATCCGGAAGGTATTTTCTCCGGAATGATTGTCTTCTATTCTGTATTACAAGGATAAATAGAAAAAAGTTGCACCGGGAATAAATGGTTTAACAATGTGATTTGGAAATAGAATTTCAGCGAAATAAACCTTGCTGAAGTAAAAAATATTCAGGATCCTTCATTTGATATTGAACATATTTGAATTAGGAATAATTACAATCCTGACTTGATAGGAATGACCACTTTAGTAAGAATTACTGCATTTGATAGTTCAGTTAAATTATCAATGCTTCATTGATTATCGGAAAAATGTTTACCGGAAGAAATTTTTTCTCTATAGGATTTTTGAAATTCCGATTTATCTAGATATGAAAAGTTGAGGAATCACTGGTGAAGTTTTTCGGACACTCCTGAACGGGCCCAAAGGTATGTTCGCTGATTGAAAGTTGAATAAATAATATTATTTTGGAGGTTTATTGTGCAAAAAATGATTGGAAAAATGGCAAAGATGTATCCGTTGATGATCGCCATGGGTTTTATGATCGTTATCATCGCTTTTGGTATTGGATATGCCAATTCTCAAAACGCCGCGGCCTATTTCTCCATACCTAAATTAGAGCGCGAGACCACGATGATGGTTCAACGGGCAGCGATTGAAAGTGTGGGTCTCTGGATGCCGACGTTTAAATTCTTAGGTATCGGTTTGATCCTGGGGGGTATTGTGATGGCCCTGCGGATCATTATTGATCGATTAAAAGGCGCCGGAGAAGAAGTGCTCTCTAACTTGCCAGCTGAGAAGCGGCTAAAATTGCCGGATCCACCTCGTTACGCCACTATGATGCCCATGGTGATAATGCTAGGCGAGATGATCTTCATCGCAGCATTAGGAATTGGGATCTGGTTGTCCGGAATTGCCCGTATGGTCTTCTCAAATCCACTGCCAGTGATTGACGCAGCTGGTTCCGGATCTGCCCTCCTTAATGGCATTCAGACCATCCATGCTGTTGAGGGCTGGTTAGTCCCTCTTAAATTCTTTGGAATCGCCACGGAATTTCTGGCTATAACAATGGGATTGGCAACAATTATCTTTATTCTCGGTTCTCAGACGAATATGCTGGGACGAATACTTAATCCCGAAAAAAACTAAAGGAGAATTAGAAATGAACCCTATTACACCCCCTGCATCTCCCTGGCAGTTGAAGGTGTTTCCCTTATTCACCATTCTGGGTTGGTTATTCATCAGCACAGCTTTAATCGTTGGTTTATTTGTTCTGACCCCTACCACAGTCGATTACCTAAGTGGAAATGCCAAAGCGGTTCGTGATGCCGCTCAATTTGGCACTCCCCTGCTGGCCCAATTAACAACAATCACCGCAATCCCTCGCTGGCTTGAACCGCTGGCTTTCCTAGGTGTAGCTTCCTTCATGGTTGGCATCGCTTTGGAGTTCTCCAGCATCCCGGCAATTCTGCAAAATCGTGGTGAAGTCATGAAAGTCTGTTTCCCGCTTTTGCGTGAAAATGGAGGAAATAATGAAAGTTAATAAAACACCCTTTCCTTTTAGTATGGTAGAAAAAATGATGCCTAGTTTTGGCCGCATCGCAGTAATGGGCTGGATGATCGTCTTGATCGCTGTCCTTGTTGGTATCTTTGTCCTCGGCCCGGCGCAGACCACATTCTTCTCTGATGGCAAGGCTGTCCGCGAAGGAGCTGCCGCCGGCAGTGCCTTTGTACAGGCCAATGTCAGTCGCCATGTCGTTGAAGCCTGGGTACCGCAGTTCAAGTTCTTCGGTCTTGGCTTGGGCCTGATGGCTATCGTGATGGCCCTCGGTATGATTGCCCGAAAATTACGTGAGATGGGCATGGTGATCACTAATCATATGCCGGCTGATCTCCGGGCAGCTGTACCAGCACCACCCAAAACAGTAAGGATCTTCCAGCTCAGCACCTTGATGGGTGTGATGATCCTGATGGTTGTATTGGCCATTGGTATTGTCCTGGCGACTGGTGTAGTTCCATCTTACTGGAACCATTCCATCGCTGCAGAACTGAATTCAGCTGTAGTTGGTTCCGCTCTGCTCACTCAATTAGGAGTGGTTAGCAGTTTTGCGAAGTGGCTCAACCCTCTGCGTTTGTTTGGAATGGCCTTTCTATTTACTGGCATAACCCTGGCCCTTACTGTAATTATTGGAACCCTGCGTCTGCAGGCAGGTCTGTTAGTGAAATTTTATAAACAGGCTAGAGGTCAAGGCTAAGTCTTAAATTGAGGGAAATATGCCACTTTTTAGCAGGTTTCCCTCAATCAAATTATCAATTCGATATTTTGTGGAAATATTGGAAAATGCTTTTCAGTTGATAATCTTTCTTATAATGTGTCCCTTTAGAAGATAATGAGTGTTATTACTAATAATCCTCACCGTACACATGACACTATGAAAAGCTTTTTTAACGGATGTTCTATTGTGCCCGGGAAGAAACACTGATCCGTGATTTAGTGTATAGTGGGAATAGGCAGATTTTAATTATTCGGGTTTTCTTGATGGAAAAGGAATTATTAAATGACTGATCGAAAAATGATTATTACTAGTTTGGCGAAATACCAGGATGCGGTAGATACTGCGCTGGTAGAGATGGAATCCGATGAGATTATGACTCGCATTTGGGCAAAAGATCACACGGTCTGGAAACCGGAACCGACAGAGATTGTCAATCGCCTCGGCTGGCTCCATATCCCTGAGACGATGATCAATGCAAAAACCCGCATGGAAAAATTGGCAGAAGATCTATTCAGTGAGGGTTATACGCATGCCCTGTTATTGGGTATGGGAGGCTCCAGTCTGGCGCCAGAGGTTTTTCGGAATACATTTGGAGTCGGTCAAAATAATTTAGAATTGTCTGTTTTGGATAACACTGACCCTGATTCGATCAGGGCATTATCTGAACACCTCGATTTACCCAAAACCCTGTTTATAGTTGCCACCAAATCAGGCGGTACAACAGAAACTTTATCGTTTTTCAAATATTTTTACAATCAGGTAACACAAGCTGTTGGGGTAGATAAAGCTGGGGATCACTTCATAGCGATCACTGACCCCGGCAGCAAACTTGAGTCTATTGCGAAATCCTATAATTTCCGGACAACTTTCCTCAACGATCCTAATATCGGTGGGCGCTACTCAGCCCTTTCCTATTTTGGATTGGTACCAGCTGCATTGCTGGGTGTAGATTTAGAGGTTCTTCTCAATCGAGCGCAGACAGCCCAATGTAATAGCGAAAGCTGCAACAGTGTAGTGACTGGAAATAATATTGGGGCTCAGCTCGGCGTTATTATGGGCGAATTGGCAAAGGGGGGAAATGAATATTCAAAGAAGGATAAATTGACTCTTGTCATTTCTCCTGAGATTAGCAGCTTTGGCGATTGGGTAGAACAGCTCATCGCGGAGTCTACGGGTAAGGAAGGTATGGGTATTCTGCCCGTTGTAGGCGAGCCTCTAGGTAGCCCTGATGTTTATGGGAATGATCGGTATTTTGTTTATTTGCGTTTGGCAGATGATGATACTTATGATGCTGGGATCCAGGAACTTATGGATGCAGGATATCCGGTTGTGAGAATAGATCTTGATGATAAATATGATCTAGGGGCCCAATTTTTTCTTTGGGAAATGGCGACGGTCGTAGCTGGATATCGTTTACAGATCAACCCTTTTGACCAACCCAATGTTGAATCTGCCAAAATCCTCGCCCGCAGAATGGTGGACGAATTTATAGAAAAGGGAGAACTTCCCTTTGGAGAATTTGCACCCATTTCTGCGGATACGCTGGATTCGTTTCTTGATGATTCGGTGTCACCGGGGAGTTACATTGCCCTGCAAGCTTATCTTCATCCCACCCCCGAAGTTAAATCTGCCTTGAGGAATCTCCGGTTGAAATTAAGAAATCATTACAAGGTAGCAACCACTTTGGGATTCGGGCCGAGATTTTTACATTCCACCGGGCAAATGCACAAAGGTGATAGTGGAAAAGGGATTTTTGTTCAATTTACATCGAGCACCAGCCATGATATACCGATCCCGGATGAAGCAGGTGAGGATGAATCTGCAATGGGTTTTGGTGTGTTAAAAGCATCCCAGGCCCTGGGTGATGCCCAGGCTTTACTCGATGCAGGTCGGCAGCTGATTCGATTTGATCTGGGGACAGCCATAATTGAGAATTTAAAAAGCTTGGGTGAGTGATATGATCCGAGCGATGATTTTTGATTTGGATGGAACCCTGGTACAAACTGAGCGTCTAAAGGCTTTGTCGTATGCCCGGGCAGCTGTGGAATTATGCCCCTCTGAAATAAACGAAAGCGAAGTGATAGAAGCTTTCAAGGAAGTCGTAGGCCTTTCCCGCCGGGAAGTAGCAAGTATATTAATGGAAAGGTTTGATTTAACGGGTAAAGCCCGAAAACGGATGGCTGAGTTTGGTGTGAATACTCCCTGGCAGGCATTTGTTCAAGTGAGGTTGAAGCTCTATGAACAAATGCTGGCGGATTCAAATGTTATCCGGTCCAATCAATGGCCTCACACCATGGCTTTGCTTCAAGAGGCACAAAAAGCAAATTGTAAGGTGGGGCTTGCGACCATGTCCTATTGTCCCCAGGTTAGGCGTGTGCTGGATACCCTTGATTTAACCGCAGTTTTTGAGTTTGTTGCCAGTCGGGACGATGTGGAAAAAGGAAAGCCCGATCCAGAGATCTATCTTTTGGTCGCAAAAGAACTAGGAGTATCACCATCTGAATGTTTAGTGATAGAGGACTCTCCCACAGGAGTCAAAGCGGCTTTGAACGCGGGGATGAACGTTGTGGCAGTTAGCACTCCTTTTACGAAGAAACGTTTACACGAGACTGGTTTGATTCCAGGCTCTCACATCGTTGATGACCCCGAAAAATTACCAGATGTTGTAGCTCATATGATTGAGCATATTAATAACGGGGATTGAACTGCAGATATTCTTGATCTCTCGAAGGATTAAATTTACGAAGTTTACTAAATTATCACCGATGAGTATCACTAGGTAATAATCCAGACACTGAAAAATACAAACTAAAACCTGGTATGGACCAGGTTTATCCGCGTACCCATCTTTGCTCGAAGTGAGTTACTGCGGCTATATTAGTTATTTTGGGAAGGAAATATACTATGCTAGAACACAATCAGATTGCCCCTGACTTTTCTCTTCCAGATTTAGATGGGAATATGCAATCCCTTCAGGATTATCTATCTGATGGGCAAAATGTCCTGTTGGTTTTTTTGCGACATCTTGGTTGACTGCCATGTAGAGAGCATGTGGCACAGTTGTGTCAAGAAATTGATAAGCTGCAGGACCTGAACACCAAGGTAATCATTATTTCCTTTGGAACTTTTCCATCAGTGCAAGCTTGGTTGAAGGAAACCTGTACCTCGTTCCAGGTATTATTGGACCCCGAGCGTGAGGTATATCGAGCGTATGGATTAGAGCGCTCTTTTTTCCGTAGTTGGGGGCTGAAAACTATAATGAGATATGTACGTCTTTTGGTTGCAGGGCGTAAATGGCGTGGTATTCAAGGTGATTCTACGCAATTGGGTGGTGACTTTATCATAGACAAATATGGTCTCATCCAATTAGTTTATTGCAGTCATGATCCTACAGATAGGCCAGCTGTGGATGAGATGATGAAGTTATTGAAGGGGTTAGAGTAATATACTTGATTTTGGAGAAAAAACAGGATAAATCGTTTACTTTTGAACACTAATGACTTACTTAAAATGGTTGTCAATTATTGTCAACAATAAAGGCTGCTCCTGGTTTGGAGCAGCCTTTATGAATCTAGAGATATTTAATTGTGCCTTTCTTCTTCGCTCTTCTTTTTCCTGTTCTGGAATACCGTGATCACCACGGCGCCAATACTGAGGCTTATCACATATGGGAAAAGCAAGAACCAGCCGACAAATGGGAGCAGGGAAGTAAGGATGAATACTGACCCAGCTTTAACATCCCGTTTAACTGGACTCATGTCCGGAAAAAGTCTATCTCCCAGGATTTGGACAAAGGCTGACAAACCGTATAGCAAGGCAATCAGGAAAACTGCGTAGATCGCAAATGCCGGGAAATACAGAATAGGACCGCCGCCACCCAGTGAAGCTAAACCAATGACAAAAATTGTTACCAGAACTGTATTAACCAATCCCAACCAGAATGAGCGTTTCCAATTATCTTCAAGCGTGGTTTGGATCATCTCGACCCGGTCTGGGAATAAAGCCCGGATGAATATGATGCTGGCAACAAGGGAGATCAAGCCTGAGATTGAAATCAAAATTGTGAATAACGTTTCCATGAGATCCTCCTATTACTTTCTGTTCTAGTTCTGTCTGCGGATGGGATTGGACCGCAGCAGAATATAGTTAACTAGTACGCCGATCCCACCAGCGGCCAGGATCAGGATCCAGGGAGAGAAATTGCTTATGGGAAGAATCGGAGTTGTGAAAAACGATTTGGTTGTATGTTCAATATTCAAACGGAGCACTGCCCACCAGACCAGCCAACTACTGGCCAATTGGGTCAGGAAGATATTAATCGCGGCTCGGATCTCCGTTTGGGTATCAATCAGAACCGGCAGCCAAGCAGCAGTCCGGAAGGCAGGGATCAGAAATCCAATCACTGTACCCGCGCCCAGTGCTTCCAGAACCAGGGTCCAGGTGATGCCCAGGGAAAGTTTTGTGTCATTCCGGAGTTGGGCCAGAATTGAGGTTGAAAGATCTTTTTTCAGCTCCAGGGCTGGTAGATTTTCTAGCCTGGCGAAGACACTTTCCAGGCGGGATAGTTTTTCCCGGCAGGCTGTGCACTGGTCCAAATGGCGTTCAACATTGTGGAGGGCGGACTGATCCAAATTACCATCCAGGTAAGTTTGCAAATCGTCGCCAGGTATGTGCTTAGCGTGTTTTTTCATATTCTTCCTCGAGCAGTTCTGCCAGTTTCTGGCGTCCCCGGTAAAGATGGCTGCGGACTGTATTTAGAGGCAGGTTCATGGCTTCTGCCATTTCCTGGTAGGTATATCCTTGGAAGTGGCGCAGTTCCAGGGCCATACGCTGGGTATCTGGTAGTGTCCAGATTGCTTGATAAAGAGCTTTGTGTTCCTGGTCGATCTCTAATGCTCCTTCTGGTCCATACTTGGGATCATCTTTGATCGTATCCCTTTCATCTTCCAGTGGCACTCTGTTTAATCGCACTCTTTTCAAATGGTTGTAGCACAAGTTTGCTGCCAATGTGCGCATCCAGGGACCGAAAGGTCTACTCAGATCATAGCGGGAAATCTGGTGATAAGCCCTCAGGAAAGCTTCCTGGGTCAGGTCCTCGGCCTCCTGGCGGTTTCCCAGAATCCGGCAGCAGACATTAAAAACCGAAGACTGGTAATCCTGGATGATCACACCATAAGCATCCAGATCACCTTTTTTCACCTTCTTGAATAGTACCCGCTCCCCGGAAACAGCCATGTCTATATTGTATTACAGCAAATAGACGTAGAAAGTTGCAGGTTTAAGGTAGGAAGTTTGAATGATGGGTGAGTAGCGTATAAATTGGTGTAAAGTAAGCATGAGAAAAGCCAAGGTTTTACTAGAGAAAAACCTGTCAACATTAAACCTGTAAACCCGCCAACTTTATTTGGTGTGCTTGTCCCTGGTGAATGGGAATGCTATAATTTCCCCATACTCCGGTAGCTCAATTGGATAGAGCGATGCTCTCCTAAAGCATAGGTTGTGGGTTCGACTCCCTCCCGGGGTACACCATAAAACCTCCGATCTCATTAAGACCTCGGAGGTTTTTTTATTTTTTACTCTCTGCTTATTATCTTCCTGACCTCGGAGGTCAGCGATTATGAATTATATGACGGATGGCCATCACTGGGTGATGCCAGATCATACGGGGACCGGCATAGCGCATGATTTCCTTGATCCGCTGGCGCATCTCGGGGCTGTAGCAGTGAACTGTGCAATTCTGGCAGGTGGGTTTTTCTACGCCGAAGGGACATTTGTCCAGTCGTTCTTCCGCATAGGACCAGATCCGGGAACACTCTTCACATAGTGGATCAGGCGTGTGATTTTGGCGGCAGTATAGGTGGAGCATCGCCTGTAATGTTTCTCTTTCTTGAGATAAATCGATCATTCAACCTCTAATAATTGATAAAAAGGACCTCTGAGGTCCTTTTTATCAATGACAAATCAAGATGGGTATATCAGCCTGTCTTAATAGCGCATCCAGGGTGCTTCCGAAGAGGGCTTCCATGATTGGCTGATAACCGTAACCGCCTACGATCAAGAAATCGCAGCCCCGGGATTCCTTTGTTTTAAGGATCACCTCAGCAGGTGATCCGATCTCGGAGTAAAATTTGGCCGTGATATTACGGGCTTTCAGATATTCTCGTGCTTTATCGATAGGATTGATCCTGGTAGCACTGTCTTCCGGAGCTGTAACCACGGTAAGCTCTATCGCCCATTTTTCTGCCAGATAGGCCGCTAAATAAAGCGCTTCAGTGGCTTTGGGACTGCCATCATAGGCCAATAGCCCATGTTTCATATCTGTCGCGGCGGGTACAGCCAGCAAGGGCCGGGGACAGCTTTGCACAAGGGATCGGATTCCGGATCTAAGCCTGGCGGTTAGATGGTCTCCAGGGGGATGTTCCAGGCTGAAGATCAACAGGTCGTTCCAAAGTGCCCGTTGAGTGAGAGTTTCAAGGACAGTTCCTTCCTCGATATATAGTTTTTCCTCAATACCCCTGCCAGCTACTCTCTTTGAATATCTATCTTTGATCTGCTGGAGAGACTGTTCTTTTGAACCTTGGTGAATGTGAAGGGCCGCGATTCTGCTTCCTTCGGTCTCTGCGATAGTGAGGGCCTGCTCAAGTGCTTTCCAACCACTTTCTTGACCGTTCAAGGCTACCAGGATAGCTGAGAAGATCCGGCCTTCCTTGCGGGGCATCAGATGGATCCGGCGCCAATCACCGATCTCCCCTTGGTGGCTCATTGATCGGGGGAAAATCTTCTTGCGAAATCTTTTCCAACGACGGATTAGACGATTGCCGTAGGCTGCTGCCAGGCTGTCCACTGCTTCGGCGGGCGCAATCTCCCATCCGTATTGCTGGCTGAGCTCTTGTTGGTATTGGGTCAGCCAAATATAAAGATCAGTAGGCGTGCGTTCTGGAAAATCCCGGAGCAGCCCGGATTGAGAAACTGTCTGTAAAACGGGTAGATATATTTCTTCAACCCAGGTTTCAGCCGCTTCAGGGAATGAGCAAGGAAAAAGACGTTCCTGATCTAGGTTGAGTTGATAGGAGCTTATTTGCTCTCTTAGCTGCTGGTATCCTCCGGGGAAACTTGTAGCAAATTCCAAGTCAGGCCGGAGTGTCTCCAGGCCAGTATCTTTTCTAAAGCGTACCTGCTGGTTCTTGATGATCAGGTCTTCGACATCATCCTCGGGAGTGAGGGGGACAGAACTCTCGATCTTGGTGACGTAAGCCGGGATATAGGTCATGCCTCGCTGGCGGGCGACTGAAACCCGGTGGTTGCCGTCCAATACAAAATAGGCCTGGTCGATCTGGAATACATTTATGGGCCGGATCGCTTGATCCATGACTTTTTTTGCTCGCTGCCATCGTCCCGGATCTACTGCTTCGCGGGGGAAGAATTTGCGGGTGAAGTCATTGGGGCGGCTGACACTACCAACGATTGTATCCAGCGGGATATCTACCAACCCTAACCTGGACGATTGTTCATAATGCAGCTGTTCTTCCACCTGCTGGAATTGAATTAAATGTTTGGCAGATCCTGTCAAAGTGGACCAAATATTTTCCAACGCACCGCGCCGCCGGGCGTCCCGGAAATCCTCCGCGGTGTTAGCCAAAGAGGGAAAATAGGGCTTTTCCTTTAGTGTGTAATGGCGCTGACCAGGACGGAGTAGTCCCTTGCGGTGGCCGTAGGTGTTGATAACCTTGGTTTCTCCCACAACAGTTTCTGTAATTTCATCATTAGTATAGACATGGATATGCCCATGAAAGAAATAAGTGGGTTTGAAGGTATTGATCAACCAGCGAAAAGCGTGATATCCACCATGGACATTCGATTCCTTGTCATGGATGCCCCTGGGGGGAGTGTGGGTCAGAACCACGTCGAGATAACGTCCGTAGATAATCTTGTTCCATAATAATCTGGGAATAATACTAATAACATTTCGCCACATTTCACTCTGGCTGTGTAAATATGGGCCATCTTTATAAGGCAGTGATCCTTCGAATCCGGCGAATATCAGATCGTTCAGCACAACAACCCGGTTATGTAGATCTATCCCTCCCCGGGGACCGTAAATCGGACCGCTTTTCCCATATTCGACTCGCGGATCGTGATTCCCCCGCACGTAGAGGACCGGGACCTCGTAGAGTTGGAATAATTTTTCAATATGGTAATAGGGAAGATCACCGCATGACAGGATCAGATCGACATCTTTGTATTTTTCGTACGTATCCCTCTCGAGCAGTTTGGAATTGATCCGGTCACTGACGGAGAGTACTTTTAGGGCGCGGCTGGGCATACTGTATGTTAAACCCTCAATATGAATTCTGACAAGATGTGCTGAATTTATTTCAGGAGTTTCTCCATCCGGATATCCTGCCACATTTTTCCACGACAGTATGTAAAATCGGCAATTCGGCCAATCTCCTGATATCCTAGCTTTTCGTATAATTTTATTGCTCGGATATTAAATTCAAAAACCCCCAGCTCAATCCGGGTATAATCTTGTTCTCTAATTTTTTTCTCCAGATGTATTATCGCCTGATTGCCGATACCTTTCCCGCGAGCTGATCCTTCGCCGATCACTAAACCGATCCAGGCAGTCCCAGTCTCTTTTTTGAAAAGGTGAGGGGGATCAGCTAGAAAATTCATTTCGCCGACCAGCAACCCATCCATGTAAATCAAATAGATGGAAAATTCCCTTAATTGTTTTTCTAAAGACTCAACAGTTACCGGGACAAATCCCTCCAATTCTTTTTGGTTTTGATTGGGCCGGATGAGGTGAGTAATTAGTGGGTCATTTGACCAGCTTTCCAGGGTGCTGGCGATTTCATTGTTCGGCGTGAGAAGTTTTCTGAAAGTGATATCCATATAGATTTCCGCTGGATGGAGATAATTTCAATAGGTATCCTAACACAATTGAAGGAAGGATTAGGAATTCAATTGTGAACGATGTCTTTATGCCATTCCTGATCTTCTGGCTTTCTAAGGATAATACTTTTTAGTGTGGATCGTAGAGTTTAAGTATAAAACGGGTTTCCAGAATTTCGGAAACCCGTTTTATATTCTTAATAGCAAATTGTTATAAAAGGTTTGTACTGGTCAAGATTTTGCAGGTACTGCTGTGACCTGACTGTTCTGGGGGGATTTCAAGAAGATCATTAATCCCGTTCCGAGAATGAGCATGCCTGCTGCCAAAATGTAGGCATATTCGTAGCTGCCAAAGTTATCCTTAATAATGCTGCCGAGTTGAGAAACCATAAAGCCGCCCAGTCCCCAGGCGGTATAGACGACACCATAATTCATTGCTAAATTCTTGGCGCCGTAATAGTCTTTCATCATTGCTGGGATCACAGCCAGGTTGGCGCCGTAATTTGCTCCAACAAGCGCTACAAATACCATCAACAGAGGTACATTTGTCAGCAAGCTTGATGTTTTAGTGAAGAATAAACCGCCAATCAAAAATGCTTGCATAACGAAAGCAATCAGCAGCGTGTTTCTGCGGCCGATCTTGTCTGACAGAATCCCGTATAATACCCGGCCTCCGCCATTACCCAGAGCCAGTGCTGAAACAGCTATGGCACTGAATGCAGGCAGTCCGATTTGGTCTTTGACGATCGAGGCCAGGTTTCCGATGATCATTAATCCTGCACCGCTGCCGAAAGCGAAGACGATCCAGATCACATAAAATTGCCAGGTGCGTGTGGTTTCTTTGATAGAAAAATCTTTGGTGGCGTTTTTTGAATCGGATTTTACTTTTTCGTCACCTTCGGGTATAAAATCATCTGGGGGGTTAGCCAGGAACTGAGCAGAACCTACCACAGCGATGAGCATACCAATGCCCAGGTAGAACATAGTTGTCTGTAGACCGTAAGACTCCATCAAAGATCGAGCCAGCGGGGCAACCCAAACACTACCCATACCAAAACCAGCCACAACAATGCCAGAGATCAAACCAGTTTTAGAAGAGGCAAACCATTTGAGAGCGGTTGGGCCGGCAGATGCATATACAAAACCTATTCCGGATCCCAACAAAACACCAAAGGCAAGTGTAAAGGCCCAGGGGGAGCTTGAAAAACTGGAAATGATCACACCCAAACCGGCCATTACCCCACCCGCACTGACGATCAGTCGCGGGCTATAGCGAACCAATAAGCGGGCTCCTACAAAAGTCATGATCGAAAACACAACAACGGCTACCGAATAAGGTAATGATTTCTGGGATTCTAACCAGCCCCATTCAGCGGGGATATTGGCCTTGAAGACACTCCAGGAATAAAGTACCCCCAAAGCCAGAAGAGCAGCGGTGCCAGCAATGGTTACAAGCCATCCCTTACTGCTGGAGGTTTTGGTTGCAGCATTGATGTTATTCATATTGTAATAATTCCTTTAGTAGTGAGAAATATTTGACCGAAGTCGTGATTGTAACACAGTTGTCAGACAACTGCCCCGGCTATTTTTTTGATATTTGGCATTATTTTGTTTTGGTTTAATGGAAGGTCTCTACAATCTGATCTTCTTGGTAGAAATGGATATAACCGTGAAAAAATAAGCCGGTTTGAAGACTCTGATCAGCCAGGGGAATGCATGGAATCCCCCGTGCACATTGCTGTCCCGATCATGAATCCCTAAAGGAGGGCTGTGTGCGATAAATACATCCAGGGCGCGTCCGTGAATTAATTGATTCCACAATAATCGGGGGATCAATCCCAGCACAAAACGCCACATCTCGAATTGGGAATAGAGGAAAGGTCCATCTTTATAGGGCAATGATCCTTCCAGCCCGGCGAATATCAAATTATTTAGCTCAACGACTCTGTTGTGGAGGTCGATTCCCCCCCCCGGGGACCTTATAGAGATCCGCTTTTGCAGTACTCGACCCGGGGGTCATGGTTGCCATGGACATATAGGACCGGGGCCTCGTAAAGCTGGAAGAGTTTTTCGATGTGGTAGTAGGGCAGGTCACCGCAGGACAGGATTAGATCGACATCTTTGAATTCTTTGTAGGTGTCTTTTTCAAGCAAACTGGAATCAATCCGGTCGCTGACCGAGAGAACCTTTAGGGCGAGACTGGGCATACCCTATCTTAATCGCATAGCGGCAGTTTTGGCAA
>CAZOUN010000046.1:0-20604 GCA_964582965.1 uncultured Anaerolineales bacterium
TGATAATATTTATGCGGAAACGCCTTGGCGGATTGAATGGGAAAGAGATTGGATCTGGCCTTGGAAAATCCTTGGCCTCTGGAGTTTTGATGACAGCCGCCATCCTGGGTTGGATCGTCCTGGCAGGCGATTCTTCTGTCGGGCTTCTGGCCCTGGGAGGAATACTGATCGGGATTACCGTTTATACTGCAGGTTTGGGGGTTCTAAAAACAAGGGAATTGAAACAGCTGTACGGGGCTGTTAGATCCCGATTGAGTTAAACAAATCATGTCAATGATCAGGGGCTGACAAGAACTTCCACGCTGATGAGGTGCTGAATACCAGAGAACTTTCCGTCTCGGGCGATAACCTGAACCCGGATCCATGATGAAGAGCTTACCGTGAAGGGTATTTCACCGCTAAATGGACGATAGCCGTTTCCCAGTTCTTCTTCCTCTACCGGCAGCTCTGCTGATCCAACTTGATTCCCATCACGATTGATCAATACGACCAGAAGCTGATCATCCAATGAAAATCTAGTCACACCCTGGACGATTAATACATCACCTTGAATTAAAGTGCTTGGAATCGGCTGCTGGACGATCAAACTGGCATATAGATCCAAAATCGATTTTATTTCCGGTTTTCCATCTGATAGCAAGATCACATCTGTGCTGTCCAGAGAAGATACCCGATTATACGGATCTACTGCACTGACTTCCAAACGGGCAGTTTCAGCTTCGCCACGAATATCAAAATCAAAATCCATCACCAGGTGAGAATTTCCTATTTCATACTCCTCGCTAGGGATGATTTCTCTCTCCAGAATACGACCATCATCTCCATATAAAGATATCATTATGGAGGAATTTTCCTCCTGTTCATTCCTGGGCAGGGCCAGGTAAACATGCAGCTTGAAAGGGGAAATGACCCGGGATAACCTGCCTGGATTAATGATCTGGATCTCTGCCTGGGGAAGAGGATCTGGCAAAGTCAATGGCTCAGGTGTGCCCATGATCAGATCCAGTGTCGGGGTAGCTGTATCCACTGGAAGAGGGGTAATTGTCGGTGTATCAGTGATGGTCGGTGAGGGGGTAATTGCCGCAGGATCTGGAGAAGGCGGGGTAACCAATCCTTGGTCTACCAAAGCCTGGGCTGTCATTTCGATTAAGGTAGGTATATGTTCTTCAGGGATAAATGTCGGGGCGGGTTTCCAGGGCAATACATCACAGCCTGCAAAAAATAATGACGAGAACACGAAGAAGATCAGAAGGCGACGAATTGACATGCAGGAGGCCTGGAACCCAAGTCAGAAAGAATGGGTTTAATTCCCTTGATATTTATCAATGACTGAATAAAGTTCATCCAGGGCAACCGGTTTTTCAAGGAATAACTGTGCCCCGGCTTTTAATACGTCTTCAACCAGACTGTCCTCCGGCATAGCGGAAATTACAATCACTGGTATTTTTTTTGTCTTGCGATCCTTCTTTATCATCTGAAGCATCTCGAATCCAGACACGCCAGGAATATTTAGGTCCACAAATATCAGATCATAGGGTTTTTCCTTGATCAGTTCCCAGCCTTCCTGGACACTGGAGGCTATATCTGCCTGATGATTGGCAAGCGACACAGCTCTGACATACATTGCCAAAGAATCAGTATCATCATCTATAAAAAGGATCTGTCCCAAAGCATCTCCTTAGAGACTTCTAATAGTTTCTACCGCTAATCAGGAACTTCCTTTACAACTGATAAATCGCTCCGAATTTATCGTTCAGGTATTTCAAGTATGCCTCAGGTGAAATTTTAGATCCGACGATCCGTTTCACCAAGTGCTGTGGTTTGAATTTTGCGCCATGGCGGTGCACATTTTCTCTCAGCCATGCCAACAATTCGGCAAAGTTCCCATTTTGGATCTGTGAGGATAATTCAGGAATTTCCTGATTGATCTTCTCCCACAGCTGATTGGAAACCAGGTTGCCAAGTGCATAAGTTGGGAAATACCCCATGATTCCAGCAGACCAATGCACATCCTGCAGCACACCTTCTGCATCATTGGAAGGAACAACACCAAGGTAATCCTTCATGCGGTCATTCCATGCTTCTGGCAGGTTAGCAACTTTTAGCTTGCCTTCCATCAATTCAATTTCAAGCTCCAATCTCAGCATAATATGCAAGTTATAGGTAGCTTCATCAGCCTCGACCCGAACCAACGATGGTTCAACTTTGTTTATACCTTTGTAGAAAGTATCAAGATCCACATTCCCAAGTTGGGTCTTAAACCGATCTTGCAGCTGAGGGTAAAAATGGACCCAGAAATCATAAGATCGTCCTAACAGGTTCTCATACATCCGGGATTGAGATTCGTGAACTGCCAGAGAAGCACCGCTGCCCAAAGGCGTGCGTTCCAGCTCCATGGCGACTCCCTGTTCATAAATAGCGTGGCCGGCTTCATGAAGAGTGCCAAACAGGGCAGTATTAAGGAAATTCTCATCTACCCGAGTTGTGATGCGAACATCACCGAGCCCGAAATTTGTTGTAAATGGATGGGCGGCCTTATCCTGCCGGCCGCGATTCCAATCATATCCGTATTTGGTTATGGCTGCTTCTCCAAATTCCCACTGCTGTTGCCCTTCGTAATGTAAATGAAGAAAGCTGTCATCCACCTGGGGTTTTTCGCTGATAGCTTTGATCAATTCCACCTGCTTGGGGCGCATCCCAGTAAATATCTCCTGCACTTCGGCAGTAGTCATACCCGGCTCAAAATCATCCAGGAGCGGATCATAAACATGGGTGTAAGGTTTGAAGAAATCAGCATATTGGCGTCTCATTTCTACTATCTTTTCAAGGTGAGGTTGGAAATGGGGAAAATCATCATTGCCCCACGCTTCTTCCCAGGCACCATGGGCGACAGTTGTAACCCGTGACCACTCAGCCACATATTCACTGGGAACATTGATGGATTTCTGGTAGTCCCGATCAGTGACTTCGATCAAACAAGCGTCATCACTTTCTGGATCGAGAGTTTCTGCATATGGCTTCAGTTCTTCCAGGAGTGATCCAACTTCGTCAGAGACAAATTTCGAATGCGCCAGGCTGCTCAGAGTACCAATCTGGTTTCCACGATCTACAACACCTCCCGAGGGCATATAACACTGCTGATCCCAACTCAATAGAGCTGTTGCGCCGTTTAAATCTGAAATAATCGCTAAAATTGATTTTAATTGATCTAATTTTTCCTGCATGATATCCTCTCCGTGCTCTCAACTTAAGTTGACAATATTGAGCTTTTTTTTGAAATTGAGTGATATGCATCAAAAACCCCTATCACAACTCATCTGAAAGGGATTTTACCTGCTCTTTCGGAAATTTACATATCTTTCCAATCAATTTATGATACCACGACTTATCAGGCTTAAAAAATTGAGCAACGACCAAACCACCGGTTGTTTCTTATACCTAATAATACCGATTTTCAACATCCATAATCAGATACTGTACCCCCCATCACGAGAGGTTTATTGACCTAATTTTCCAAATGATACCTTGAATAATACAAAGTCCCAGGTATTACCCAGTAGGTTTCCCATCTTGATCATCCTTAACACCATGTTGATGGCTTGGAATCCATCTGCTCCATAAGTTTGCTTGACCTGGTCTATATAATCCGGATCGGGTTGGGAGTTGGTTTCCGCCCAATGCCTGGCATAACAAACAGCCAGTTTTTCTTCCTCGGGAACTTCATCCGGGATTGTTCCCTTGAGATAAACTGCAATTTCTTCAATGGAAATACCTGCCTGCTTTGCCTGTCCAACATGGAACGTTCTGCAGTACCGGCAGAGGTTCACCTCTGTAACAGCCATCATCAATCGCTCCCGGAAGGCAGGGTTCAATTTTGGGGACGACATGGCGGCTTTGATCTGATCTCGGTTAGATAATAGGAACTTCAGGTCACTCCAGAATTCGGACCAGCTGTCATAATAGCGCCTTTGGAATTTATTTTTCATTTTTGAGCTAGGTTGATCTGTGGAATCACAGTCATATTTCTCCTCAATGTTTATACCTTCCGTTAATCCTCTATATGATATCAGGAAGTCGTTTCCCGGTCGAAGCAGCCACCAGGATTCCAGCTCTAAATGGGTTGTATATCCAGATTACAACAAGGGGTATATTTCTCAATCGCAACTCGAGATTGAGAAATATACCAACTTATGACAAGTTACACAAAAATTCATGACTTACAGATTATGATAAAAGTTATAATCATAGTGTGCCAAAATCAGATAAATCAACTCTGAACAGATTTCAGGAGTAGAACTATGTATAAAATTGTGAAAAAACAGATTCTCGCTCCAAATATCACACGCTTCAGTGTCGAAGCCCCAGAAGTGGCCCGATCTAGAAAACCCGGCCAGTTTGTGGTCATTCGCGCCGATGAAACTAGCGAACGGGTTCCGTTGACAATCGTCGATTCGGATCCAGAAAAAGGTACCATTGACCTGATCATTCAACAAGCTGGATTCAGCACAACCCGCCTGGTCTCTTTTGAGATTGGAGATGCCTTGCTGGATGTTCTGGGACCTCTTGGCAGGCCAACCGATATGGAAAAATTTGGTACGGTTGTTTGTGTTGGCGGTGGTGTTGGCACTGCCGTTTTGTATCCCATAGTCAAAGGACTAAAGGAATGCGGCAATGAGGTCATCACTATTAACGGCGCCAGGAATAAGGAGCTTCTCATTCTTGAAGAAGAATTACGGGCAGTCAGCGATGAACTAATTATCACCACCGATGACGGCAGTTATGGAATCAAAGGATTTGGAACTACCGTGCTGCAGGGCCTGATCGATAAAAAGAAGAAAATCGACCTGGTGGTTGCTATCGGACCGACCATGATGATGAAAGCGGTCGCGGAAGTGACCCGGCCCTATAAGATCCATACCATTGCCAGCTTGAACGCGATCATGATCGACGGAACCGGCATGTGCGGAGGATGCCGGGTAACGGTCGGCGATGAAGTGAAATTCGCTTGTGTGGACGGACCAGAATTTGACGCTCATCTGGTCGATTTTGATGAACAGATCGCCAAACATCATTATTATGACCATGAACAAAAATGCCAGATGGATGAAATGATAGAGAAAGCAGAACAGGAGAGAGCCTAATGGCCGGAGAAAAACGCACCCGCCCTGCCCGGAAGAAACCAGAACGTATTCCTCGCCAGGAAATGCCTGTCCGAGCACCGGAAGTGCGTAATAAAGACTTCAATGAGGTTGCCCTTGGTTTTACGCCTGAATTGGCCTTGATCGAAGCCAAGCGCTGTTTACAATGCCCCAAGCAACCGTGCGTGGATGGCTGCCCGGTATCTGTAGATATCACCGGTTTCATTCACCTGGTTGCTGAAGGCGACTTTATCGGCGCGGCTCACAAGATCAAAGAAACCAATCTACTGCCGGCCGTATGTGGACGGGTTTGCCCCCAGGAAGAACAATGCGAACAGGTTTGCGTGCTTGCGAAAATTGATAAACCAGTTGCCATCGGTAGGCTGGAAAGATTTGTGGCGGACTATGAACGAGAAAATGGCGCTGTGGAAATTCCCAAGGCAGCTCCTTCAACCGGAAAAAAGGTCGCCGTGGTTGGTTCAGGCCCAGCAGGGATCACCGTTTCCTACGAACTACTGAAGGCCGGCCATAAAGTGACTATTTTTGAAGCTTTACATGAACTGGGTGGCGTACTGGTATATGGTATTCCCGAATTTCGTTTGCCCAAGGCGATTGTGGCGGCAGAAATTGATACTATCAAAAAGATGGGAGCAGAGATCAAGTTGAATATGTTGATCGGCAAAACTAGGACCATCGATGCCTTGTTGGACGAGGATGGTTTTGATGCAGTATTTATCGGGACAGGAGCAGGCCTGCCGATGTTCCTCAATCTACCTGGTGAAAATCTGAACGGTATCTCCTCAGCCAACGAATTTCTCACTCGTGTGAATCTCATGAAGGCCTACCGGGAAGAATATACTACCCCAGTAAAAGTAGGTAAAAAAGTGGCCGTGATCGGGGCTGGAAACGTTGCCATGGATGCCGCCCGGGCAGCAAAACGGGTAGGCGGCGATGACGTGGAAGTGAGCATTATCTACCGGCGGGCGCGGGATCAAATGCCCGCACGTGCGGAAGAACTCCATCATGCGGAAGAGGAAGGAATTATTTTTAACTTGCTCACCAATCCTGTCCGGTTTATTGGTGGAGAAAATAACGCGGTTGTATCAACAGAATGTGTAAAAATGGAACTGGGTGAACCAGACGACTCTGGCAGAAGGCGTCCAATTACGATCAAAGGATCTGAACACATCGTAGAATCAGATACGGTGATCGTAGCCCTGGGCACCACTCCCCGGAAATTCATATCTGAGACAACGCCTGATCTAAAAACTAGCAAATGGGGAACATTCCTGGTCGATGAAGAGACTGGAGCGACCTCCAAAAAGGGCGTTTTTGCAGGTGGTGATATCGTTACCGGTTCCGCCACAGTGATAAAAGCCATGGGCGCCGGACGTGTGGCCGCTAAAGCCATTAACGAATACCTGGCAGAACTCTAATTTCCCTAATAATAACCAAAAAAACCCCGGAAATCCGGGGTTTTTTGCTTAAATAAAGGCCCAGTTATAGACATTCTGCAATGGCCCCTAGACGGGTAATCAGAAGGCCTGAGTGGTATAATTAATGTAAGTGAGCTTCCCTTCTAGCAGCATTCATTTTCATTATTATGTTTTGAAAAAACAAGGGTTAAAATATGGATATTGGTTCCGTTCAATCGATCAATATTGATCAAGAAATGCGCTCTTCCTACCTCGATTATGCTATGAGCGTGATCGTTGCCAGGGCGCTTCCGGATGCCAAGGATGGGTTAAAGCCCGTTCATCGCAGAATCCTTTACGCGATGTATGATATGGGCATCCGCTCCAGCAGTACCTATAAAAAATCAGCTCGTATCGTCGGCGAAGTGCTGGGTAAATATCACCCCCACGGCGATACCGCAGTTTACGACTCCATGGTTCGTATGGCTCAGACCTTCTCCATGCGCTACCCACTGGTTGACGGTCAGGGAAACTTTGGATCCATCGATGGTGACTCGCCTGCGGCCATGCGTTATACAGAAGCCCGAATGGCCTCCATCGCAGAAGAAATGATGGCAGATATTGACAAGGACACTGTCGAGTTTATTGACAATTTTGACGGATCTCTCAAGGAGCCTAACACGCTGCCTGCCCGGCTTCCGAACCTGCTTCTGAATGGGGCAGCTGGAATCGCAGTCGGTATGGCAACCAATATCCCGCCCCACAACTTGAACGAATTAGCGGCTGGAATCAACCACTTAATCGATAATTACAACACGATCGACAAAGTCACTATTGAAGACCTGATCAAGTTTGTCCCTGGACCAGACTTCCCTACTGGCGGCACCATCATTGGTGATGAAGGTATTCGCCAGGCATATGTAACCGGCCGAGGAAGGATCATACTCCGCGGTCGTGCTCACATCGAGGAAATGGACAAACCTGGCCGCTTCCGGATTGTGATCACAGAAATCCCCTATCAGCTTAAAAAGACTACTTTGATCGAACGGATTGCCAGTTTGGTTCGTGAAGATAAGATCAAGGAAATCTCGGACCTGCGAGATGAATCTGACCGGGAAGGCATGAGCATCATAATTGAGCTGAAACGCTCCGCCCAACCTCGCAAGGTTCTTTTCCAACTCTATAAATATTCAGCTCTGCAAACTACCTTCGGGGCCCAAATGTTAGCACTGATTGATGAAGAGCCAGTCCTGCTCTCTCTCAAGCAAGCCCTGACCCTATATATCGATCACCGCCTAGATATCATCCAGCGCAGAACAAAATACGAACTAAAGAAAGCCGAAGCCCGCGCTCATATCCTGGATGGATTGTTAATTGCCTTGGCGGATATTGATGAAGTTATCGCAACTATCCGCGGTTCAGCTGACACAGAGACCGCTCGTACTGAATTAATGGAGCGATTTAAACTGGCCGAGATCCAGGCTCAAGCCATTCTGGATATGCAGCTAAAAAGATTGGCTGCCCTGGAGCGCCAGAAAATTGAGGATGAACACAAGGAACTGGCTCAGAAGATCAAAAAATACAAGAGTTTGCTCAGCAGTCAGAAACAACAGCTAACACAAGTCAAGGATGATCTGGCTTATCTGGTGGAAAAATACGGCGATGAACGCCGCACAGATATCGCTCCTGACGCAGCACAGGAAATTGATGAAGAGGATCTGGTCCAGGACCAGGCTATCCTGATCAGCATCACAGAACGAGGCTATATCAAGCGGGTTATGGCCGGCACCTATCGCTCCCAAAAGCGTGGTGGCATCGGCGTTAAAGGCCACTCGATGCGAGAAGAGGATGAGGTGATGGCGATTATTCCGGCCCGCACACTTAACCCTGTGTTATTTTTCTCAGATCGTGGCAAGGTATATTCCTCCAAGGCATATCGCATCCCAGAAGCCAGCCGCACCAGCCGGGGATTGCCGATCGTGAACGTTTTGAACATCGATCCCAATGAGAAGATCACTGCTATCGTACCGGTGGCAGATTTCAAAGAAGCCAAATACTGCACCATTGTGACCCAGAAAGGTTTGATCAAACGAGTAGATCTCTCGGAATTTGAATCAGTCAGACCTTCCGGTTTGATCGCCATGAATTTGAAAGAAGATGATCGACTGGGTTGGGTCCAACTTACCAGCGGAAAAAATGATCTCATGTTGGTCACCAAAAACGGGTATGCCCTGCGCATTGAAGAAAAAGGGGTTCGTCCGATGAATCGGCCTGCCATGGGTGTGATCGGTATCAGGCTACGTGAAAACGACCAGGTTGTTGGCATGGATATCGTAAAAAAAGGTGCAGATCTTTTAGTGATCACTGAAAAAGGGTTCGGAAAACGAACGTCCCTGGATAGCTATCCTCGCCGAGGCCGGGCCACGATGGGTGTGTTGACTGTAGATAAAAAAGCGCTGGGAATCATTGGTACCATCGCCGCAGCCCGGGTAGTACGGCCTGAAGGTGATCAAATCACCATTATCTCAGCAGAAGGCACCGTAATGCGCACCAAAGCCGAAACTATTTCACAGTACAACAGGGTTGCCAGGGGTGTATCCATTATGCAAATGAGGGAAGGCGATGTGGTAGTTGCTATTGCCCGTTTTTCAGCCGAGGATATTGAGGCAGCTGAACAGGAAAACCCGGAGGCAGCGACAAAAGAAACTGGTTCATAACAATAACAGGATACCGGATCCTTGGTCAATACACTTATATTGTTTGCGAGCGAGAATAAATATATACAGCTGGGCTAAGGATCCCACATTAATCTTAAAATAAAAAAGGTTTCCAATAAATGGAAACCTTTTTTTATTGTTTGATAGAATGCCTATTATGGCAGTGAGATCCTCCCGGTCACCAGCAGGCAAAAAGCTGCCAGGATAGTCGCCGTCAGGAACAACAAGAAGGCCAGCACAAAACGCTGTCCCGGGGTCATACCCAGGAACTGCTTTTTGGGAGCTTCTACAGGATCCCCCCAAACATCATCTTCAGAAAAATCAAAATCGTCTTCAATCTCATTACGGATATTATCTAAGGACATAGGAATTCTCCCTTGGAATTACAATCCTTTTTCTAGTGTAGCTCATTTTCAGGATCTGTCAACCAACCGCAATTGGATCTCTCCAGAGTGATATTTGGTTTCCTGACCGGCCTCGGAAATCAGGACCAGGGATCCATCTTCGCTAATCCCCACCACTTTTCCCTGGCCTCGCACTCCTCTTTCGGTGGTCAGCTTAACCTGCTGCCCCTTATATGCCAGCATGGAGTCCCAAACCTGGACAAAAGAAGGTTCAACCAATCTGGAATACCATTTTAGTAAACTTTCCATGACTTGGATCAGCAGATCCAGGCGGGAAATCTCTCTTCCAGCAGCCTCTTCGAGGGATATTGCCGGGAAATTCAATTCCTCAGGGGGAGGGACAGATTCCCGGGAAACATTCACACCAATCCCCAGTACTACGTCCGTGACCTCACATCCATTCCAGCGAACATCTACCAGCACACCGGCGGCTTTTTTCCCTTCAATCAGCACGTCGTTGGGCCATTTGATCTCTGCCTCCAAAGAATATTTTTCTTGCAGAACTTCCGCAACCGCAACGGGGGCCAATCCGCTAAGAATACCAAGGGTCTCCGGTTGAAGCCGGCCGGGTTCTGGATAGAGGATCCAACTCAGCGCCAGGGCAGTACCAGCCCGGGTGATCCAGGTCCGTCCCAAGCGGCCTTTACCTTCGGTTTGGGAATCTGCAACTACCAATGAAAAAGGAGGGGCACTTTCCTTGATCTTCTCCTCAGCCACTAAATTAGTAGAATTCACCTCAGGATAGAGGTGAATATCACCTAAAGGGAGGTGTGCCAGATGTTCTTTCCAGATAAGGATGTCCATAAGATAATTTTACTGTAGTTCAGACGTAGGATGCGGGATCATTGAAATTTCCTTGAAAAGAAGAAATCCATAAAGGAATCAAAACATAAACTTATCTTCGGTATCCCGCATCCTTTTCTAGATTTAAAAAAAGGATACGGTTTCCTTGAAGGAAGCCGTATCCTAATATCAAATCATTATAAAATTTATTTTTTGTTTTTTACCGGCATACCACCGTTTTTCGGTTCAGGGATCGGGAAAATCTCTGCCAGTTCCTTGGCATCGACGGTTTCCTGCTCTAGAAGTTTCTCTGCCAGCGTATCCAGCACCTCGCGGTGCTCCAGCAGGATATCCTTGGCCCGTTCATAAGCAGCGATGACCAATTCTTTAACTTCCTGATCGATCTTCTCTGCCACTGATTCTGAGTAATCTCGCTGTTCGGTGAATTCCTTGCCCAGGAAGACCATCTCGTCTTTTTTGCCATAAACCATTGGTCCCAGTTCCGAACTCATACCCAGCCGTGTGACCATTTCCCGGGCTAATTTTGTTACCCGCTCCAGGTCATTTGAAGCCCCTGAGGTAATATCACTGAATACAATTTCCTCTGCAGCCCTGCCTCCCAACAAACTCACCATGTCAGCCAGAATTTTTTTCCTAGAGACCAATGTGCGATCATTATCAGGGAGGATCAAGGTATATCCGCCAGCTTGACCGCGTGCAATGATGGAAATCTTGTGAACAGTATCTGCCTCTGGAAGTGAACGAGCTGTGATCGCGTGACCAGCTTCATGATAAGCAATGATCTGCTTTTCAACATCGCTGATCAAGCGGCTCTTGCGTTCGGGTCCGGCGATTACACGTTCAATTGATTCCTGAAAATCGGTTTGTTCAATGACTTTTTTCTCACGCCTGGCAGCCAGAATTGCAGCCTCATTGATCATATTTTCCAGATCAGCGCCTACAAATCCAGGTGTGCCTTTGGCAAGAATTTTCAAGTCAACATCCGGTGCCAGGGGTTTACCCCGAGCATGAACCTTAAGTATGGCTTCCCGACCGACCATATCCGGACGATCCAAGATCACACGCCGGTCAAATCGACCAGGGCGAAGCAGCGCTGGGTCCAACACGTCCGGGCGGTTGGTAGCGGCGATGATAATCACATTGGTATCCGTGTCAAAACCGTCCATTTCCACCAGGATCTGATTCAGAGTCTGTTCGCGTTCATCGTGGCTTCCACCTAATCCAGCGCCTCGGTGGCGTCCTACCGCGTCAATTTCATCTACAAAAACAATACAGGGTGAGTCACTTTTCGCCTTTTCAAATAAGTCCCGGACGCGACTGGCGCCGACACCTACAAACATTTCCACAAATTCGGATCCGGAAATAGAATAGAACGGCACACCGGCCTCACCAGAAACGGCTTTCGCAAGCAGTGTTTTTCCGGTACCGGGTGCACCCATCAACAGCAAACCTTTAGGAATCCGAGCGCCGAGGGCAATGAATTTTTCAGGTGTCCTCAAGAATTCCACTACCTCAATGAGGTCTTCCTTGGCTTCAGGGATACCCGCTACATCATCAAAAGTCACAGTTGGATTATCGCCGGTAAATTTCCTAGCCTTGGATTGGCCGAAATTCATCGCAGCGTTGCCTCCACCCCCTGCCCTCCGGAACACAAACCAGAATAGTCCGGCAATCATGATAAAGGGCAAAATATAACCCAGGATGTTAATTACACCAAACCAAACACTAGGGGGTTCAATCTCGATATTAACGTTATTTGGATTGAGGTCCTCAACGGGAACTCCCAGCAGAGTCAGCTGTTCCACAAAGGTCGCGTCCGGTTCTTTATGGGATTTACCTTCAGAGCCATCCGTGTAGAACAGGCCAAGTTCATCTTCATTAACAACGACGCGGTTTAGCCTGCCGTCAATGATCTGCTGGGCAACCTCACCAATGGTTATATTTTCCGTGGTAATAGACTGCTGGCGGACAGCATAAAATACCAAGATGATGATCCCGACAAAAACTAGCATATAAACAATTGATTGTCGATTATTCGATCCAGAATCCACAAAAACCTCCGTTGGGCAATAGCACAGTGCACCAAAGGGAATACAGCTGGTACACAATGCTGTTCAGAATACTAAAAAATATGCTTCTTTTATTGGAAGCAGAAACATTATACCAATCCACAAGGGGCTTGGATATCCATCAAAACACAATTAATATTAGTCTAATATTATGTACCCAACTCCACAGGCCAGTATAATTCAACAATAAGAGTAGGAAGGCAAATGAAACCTGTACCCCGCTACACCGTTCCGGGTTTAATAATATTTTTCATCCTAATTTTTAACATTTCCAGCTGCACGGGGAATGATATGGATAGAATAGATGACCTTTCAATCTCTCTACCTGAAGAAATCCCTCCTACTTATAACCAGATTGATCTGGAATCCCTTGCTCTAGATCCATAAAACTGGATAAGATCACCCTCTGGCAAGGAGAAACCATGCTTCGAGGAGCCAATATCTGGCAGCGAGTTGTAGTGCCCGATCTTGATGGTCCTGAATTCCTAGGTTCACTTCATGTAGGCCCCCCTTATACCCAAGCTGATTTTGACCGATTAGCTTCTTTCGGAGCCAACTATGTCAATATATCAGGACCTGGATTATTTACCGAAATTCCCCCTTATATTCTAGATCCAGAAGTGCAAACCAACCTGGACCAAATTCTGGAAATGATCCACAAAGCAGATATGTTTGCCGTGATCACCTTTCGAACCGGACCCGGCAGAAGCAACTTTACTTTTTACAGTGAGGGCGCAGGAGACTGGTTTGATCCTGAGCTGCTCCAGGAATGGGTCTGGGAAGATACTGCCGCCCAAGAAGGTTGGATTGAGATGTGGCGGTATACGGCAGAACGCTACAGGGAACATCCGGTTGTGGTTGGATATGATCTGATGTGTGAACCCCATCCTGCCGGGATCAGGAGGGTCTATGAAGCAGATGTCTTCTTCCAGAACTACCGCGGTACCAACGCTGATTGGAACCAACTATACCCCCGTATCTCCTCAGCCATCCGCGATGTGGATCCAAACACACCAATCATAATTGGTGGCATGGGATGGAGCTCCGTCAGATGGCTGCCATACCTTGAGCCGACTGGCGATCAACGCACGGTTTACATGGTGCACCAGTATGAACCCCAGACCCAGTATACTCACCAGGAAAGCCGCCATCCCAAACATAGCTACCCTGATCGATTCGATCTTGACTGGGATGGAAGAAAAGATGATTTCAACAAGGAGTGGTTAGATAACTACCTTGGTATCCTCGACCAATTCCAGGAGAAATGGCAAGTTCCCCTCGCCATTAATGAATATGGCATCGTACGCTGGATTCCAGGTGGAGAGGTTTTTCTGGATGATCAGCTTGCCATGTTTGAAGCCCGTGGACTTAACCACGCCATCTGGATGTGGGACCCAGCCTGGCCGCCTTGGACTGATGAGGTGAATGCGATGAATTACAGGCTTGGCCAGGATCCCAATAACCAAGAGGATACCCTCCCCAACCCATTAATGGACCTACTCGAGGAATATTGGTCACGGAATGAGGTCCGTCCATCCAATTTTGATCCAGAGTAACTGGAAAGTTGCTGTCAGTTATTCTCCTGGTAGCTATCACAATAAATATGGACAGCTTCTCGTACAAAATTCGCTCCCCCTTCGCGGATGCTTTCATAATTCAACGCAAAACGGGGATCCTGAACCCACATATCTGCCAGGCTGCGTAAAAATTCCACATCGAAAGTATAAAAATACTTGTTGAAATAGGAGTAATAATCCCCGACAGCTTTTTGCACATCAGGGTCATCTGGGCGGGCATCAGAATTTTCAGTTACCATACGCTTAGTGATTCGCCCCCCTTCCTTTTTGATTTCTTCTTTTTGATCCTTGCTGTAGCTGGACCATTTTCTCTGTGACTCTTTATATTGAGAGGTATCGCCCCAGCGGTCCCTGGTTTCCTCTTCATACTGGGATTCATCAAAACCTTCAAAATATTCATTTTCTTCCATGTTTTCTTCTCCTTCCAAATTGCTGATGGTTTTTTGTATGGTCACCAGCAATTCTTGATATCGTTTTACTTTTGAATGGATAGATTCCTTATGATTTTGCAAGGCCGGAAGTAGCTGAAAATCCGGCCGATTCAAAATATAAAGGATTTCTTTCAAGGGCACATCCAGCTCCTGGTAGAATAATATCTGCTGAAGCCGCAATAAATTATCATGATCGTAATACCGGTAGCCATTGGAACCGAGCTTTGCGGGGGTTAAAATTCCCATTTGGTCGTAATAACGCAAAGTTCGTGTCGTAACCCCAGCCAGATCTGCCAGTTCTTTAATGGTATACATCAATATCTTCCCTCACTGCCCTATTCTACACCTTTACGTAACGTCAATGTCAAGAGGTATTATAAATTATTCCAAAGAATCTCGAAGGCTAAAAAGCCATCTGCTATACTAATATTAATCCAACATTATCCGTATTTAATAGGAGGTAATTATGTCCCGCGTAGTACATTTTGAGATTCCCGCTGATGATCCAAAACGCGCCATTAAGTTTTATGAGAAAGTATTCGATTGGCAGTTTGAAAAATGGGATGGGCCGATTGAATACTGGCTGATCATGACTGGCGAAGAAGACAAACCGGGGATTGATGGTGGTTTGGCTCTCCGGGAAGACCCCACAACAAATGTAGAAAACACTATTGATGTAAAAGATCTGGATGCAGCCCTTGCAAATGTTAAAAGCCACGGCGGAGAGGTAATCCGTCCCAGAATGGCTGTTCCCGGTATAGGGTGGATGGCTTATATCAAGGATACAGAAGGGAATGTCTTCGGCTTGATGCAAAGTGACGAAAAAGCTGCCTGATAACGGTTGAGAAAGGTCAAAGAATGAACAAAGAAAAAAGAATAACCCTCCCGGAAGCACAGGAGCAATTCGCAAAATCTATCTACAATAGAATTTGGGGGCTGCTGGAAAAAAAAGACCGGACACCATCCGGAGATGAGGATCTGCTCCTGAGCGCTTATGCATCTCTGTACCACTGGAAGATAATCGGAACCGTTATCAACCTCCAGCGGGGTTACTGGATGCTTTCCAGGGTCTACCAAACCTTGAACCAGGTAGAACAAGCCCTTGAATGGGCCCTGAAGTGCCAGGAAATCACGGAGGAAAATTCTGCAGAGATGGAGGATTTTGATCTGGCATTCGCCCGGGAAGGATTAGCCCGGGCTTTCGCCCTCGCAGGAGATCTGGATCAAGCTAGAGAAAATTATGATCTGGCTGCAGAGCTGGGAAAAATAATTAAGGACCCGGAAGACCAACAGGTCTTCATGAAGGATTTTAATAGTGGGAACTGGTATGAATTGACCAGGAGCAAATAGCGAATATCAGGGAAAATGGATCTGGCTTCTGGTCCTCGGCTTTGCAACTCTATGCAGGTGCAAAGAAATCTCTGACTGCTTGTTTCCCTGATTCGTAGAGCAGGTTGTACTTCTCCCCTTGAAAACCAATATCAAAATCTGTTGATGCTATACCACAGTCACTGATCTCAATAGTTCGATGTTGATCAACTGTACTGGTCTTGTAATAAGTCATCTCATAGGATTGATAAAGATTCCGAAAAGCAAGAGTCAGGTATTCCCAGACATTACCAGGATTTTCTGGTTCGGATGGATGCAAATACCGGTCAGGATAGAGGAATAATCCCAGTGTCTCCCAATTTATGCCATCCCGGTAAGACCAAGTCCTCCCGGATAATTCAGGATGGTCAAAGATATGCATAGGAAAATTATCAAACAAACCGCCGTCTACATAGTAATCCCCGTCCCCAAAAGACTGCCCGTCAAAACGCAGAGCTTCGAAAAAGATAGGAATTGACATTGACATGCGCACAGCATCAGCCACCGCCACATCAGGGGTATGCGTCGTAGAAAATATTTCCGGGCGCTGTCGAGATAAATTAGAAGCTACAATATACAGGTCTCGAAAACCCAGTTCTTGGAATTTTTTAAAAGTTGCCCGTCGGTCACCATCACACTGATCAGCGATAACATTTTCCAGCCAGTGATAGAAATATTCACTGGAGTACCAGCCATATTTCGTTATGAACCGGAGATAGGATTCTTCTTCGGCAAAACGTGGCAGTTTGAAACGCCTGGTTTTCGTTGTGCCTTGCGGTACTTTCGTGAAATCCAGGGAATTAAAAAGAGCCATGGTTTCGGGGACTGTGAGTCGAAAACTCATCAGGGTCGCCGCAATGGCTCCTGCAGATGTCCCTGCGACACGTTCAATATTATCTACAATCCGGTATTCTTCAAGTAATTCCAGAGCGCCCATATAGGCGATTCCCCGCACACCACCACCCTTGAAAACCAGGTTGCGGTACAGGTTTCTTTTATATTCGTGGTCAATGGCAGATTTGATCTGCTGTAAGTAGTTAGGAAGCACCATAATATACTTTTAGTAAAATAAAAAACCTGGTCAATGAACGTAATATCAAAATTATAATTGCATTTTATTAATAGGATGCGGAAAATATGAACTCGCCAGCTATCAGACCTTTCCATTATTCATCAATCATACAAAAACTATAGGATCCCTCATCCTAGACAAAGTCCGCGCTTTTATCAAACCCTTTCCAGGCCAGATCGTGCAGGAATCTTTTTTTGACCGGGACTTTCATTACATCCGCCAGCCATTCCTTTTCAGCAGCTGCAGCCCGCTGGAAACAAGTTACAGAATAAGCTTTTCTTTCATCCACAGGCCTATCCCTGAGTGCCAGGGCGCCCTCAATGAATTCTGCTTCCAGCTCATCCCTCTCTGCCTGGAAAACCACTGCTCTTGCGGGATAATTCTTAAGCACTTCCCGGTGCAATTTCTCATGAGCCCAGAATATTGTCCTTTGATCAAACTTACTGGTTGGCAGCGGACCAAGATCAGAGGGTGTGTCCACCCATACTGGTTTAAAAATTCCTGTACAGGGTGCCGCAGTTCCCGTGGTGAAGACCAGAGGATTTCCATCTTCAAGGGAAGCGATCATCGATCCTGTGGTCTGGCTTCCTCGAATGGGTCCCAGGCTGGCATGCATACATATATTAGCTCCGGCCAGTCCTGGTCTTGGGTCAGAATCTCTTCCATGGTCACGGAGAATAGCGGCCATGGTTTTAACCGTGATCTTTCCACTCTCCTTCTTCATCAGATCCCGGGAGCGAGCACAGCGACTTTTGCCATCTGCAAATGTTGTATAAATGAGATCAGAGAAATCTCCGGTGAGGTTAATTTGGTTCCTATCTCGTGATATTCCCTTCTCCATCATGAACTCTTCCAACCCGGCCGATGAGCGATCCCACTGGCTCTCCAAAGAAAGCAGATTTGAGATGCTGTAGATCGGTTTTACCTGGCGAGCGAACCAGTGTTTATCCACTGTTTCAAGGACCCAGCTGTCTGCTGGATCTGCAATTAAGAAACTGTTGTGATAATAAAGATGGCCATCTTGAACACAATTTCCTCCCTGGCCATATTCCTCTAGCAGTTCAACTATAACCTCCACAGCCCGGACAGCTGACTGAGCCCTTTCCAGGGCCAATCGCAGTAGGTCCATACCCAACAGGGCGGGCTCTTTGTTGGCTGAGACCTTGGAAAAGACAGCCTCATTGCCAATCACCAATCCATGCTGATTAATACCCATCTCGGCTCCCCACATCCAGAAGGGCTTAGATAGCAACACAGCAGAGGTTTGCTGGGCCTGGGGAATTTCAATATAGGTGCATTGCAGGGATTCTCCAGGTGAATAAGTCCGGGCCGGAACCCAGTCCAAGTATTGAGCTTCATTGGGCGGGCGGTCAGAGTTTTTTGCAAAAAGCGCAATCTGGTTTTTAGTCACTTCGGGGGCGGCGATCAGGGTATCACACATTGGTTCCTCCTGCCCGAATTATAACCTCTATGAGAATATCTACTCTCGCAGGGTCCAGTTTATTGAATCTTTTGGCAGTTGCAGGCCTATGCAGAAGTAATGAAAATCTCAATCATAACACCTAGATGTTATAAAATTATCTCTATCGAGCAAAGGTAATAAATGACTGCTTCATATCTCATCGATCCTGAAACCACTCTCGGGCATGTACACTATACAACTTCAAATCTTGAAAGGCAGCTGGATTTTTACATCAATGGTCTGGGACTGAAACTTCATTGGAGAGCTGATCGTCAAGCCGGGATGGGAAATGGCAAAGAAGACTTATTGATTATGAGTGAGGTAGCGGGAGCCACCCGCTCTCCTCACACAACTGGCATGTATCATTTTGCCCTGCTGCTGCCAGAACGAAAAGAACTGGCCCGGGTCATTGCCAGGCTCTTCCAACTTAAGATAACTAACTCTCCAACAGATCATGTCATAACCAAAACAACCTACGTCGACGACCCGGACGGTAATACTATCGAGATCTATGTTTACTCTCTTGAAGATGGAAGTTTTTCATATCAGGATGGGACTTTCAACGCACGCTGGGCAGATGGTCGTCCCAGCACTGGACGGGAACCGCTAGATCTTGACCTGCTTTTCAGCGAATTAACCCAACAAGATGAGATCCTTGTTCCGCTGCCCGATCACACCAGCATGGGTCATGTTCATTTATTTGGTAATAACCTCACCAGACTGATGCGCTTTTACCGTGATGTGCTAGGTTTTAGGGATGGTGGAATAGGGAAAACGATCGGTATGGCTGAGGTCGCCCTCGATCGCCCACATGTGATCGCATTTAATTCCTGGCAAGGAATAGATGCCCAACAGCCTCCGGAGAATTCCCTGGGAATCAAGTACTTCTCCATCAACCTCCCTAACTCAAACGCCCTGGACGATGTGCTGAAAAGGATAAATGATCAAAAACTGCCTTTTATTCAGACTGAGAGCGGTATTTTCCTCAGGGATCCTTCTGGAATAAAACTCCGGCTTAATAAATCGAAAGATCGATCCTGAGTTAATAATAAATCCCGGAGGTTGATCAACCTCCGGGATCTTGAAAGGCGAACTTCGTCCCTGAATAATCTAGACACTCGCCAGCAGGAATTATTCAACTTTCAAAACAAAATCTTTGGCAGATACATCACTCGCCATTTTTGATCTCACCATGCGGTAAATGGTGGCAAATATTTCAATGACTGTGACGATAAAGGCAACGACAAACGCCAGCCTAAAAGCGTGCATGCCAACCAGCTCCCAGTTATTGCTCTCAATGGTCGAAATCCAATCCATAAAACTGGATGATCCATTCGCAGCTAACCAGGCATTGTGCCCCTGGATCAGGAATGCCAGGATTACTACACCAAAGGCATCCAATCCCAGTTTGATCACTCTGGTCAGGAAGGTCCAGCTCCCTTTCCAAAGCAGGTAAATATTCATCAGAATAGTTGCCAGCAGAGATACCTGGATTAGGACCAGGTAATCCAGGATTACCTGATTGGGGTAAAACGTTCCACCAGGTGTAGTAAGAAAACCTACCCACTGCGGAAATAATGTAACCAGGACAAGGATCAGGATTCCACCAACCAATCCAAGGATCAGTTCTCCTTTCTTAAGATTTTCTTCCGGGTTCATCTCAGGCAAAGATTTTGGATCCCAGAGCTCCTCTTCCAGATGAGGTTTTGCATCAAAGTACTGCAGAATAATAAAAGTGATCAAAACCCAGCCCAGGGCAGCAGGAACACTGCTCACCAGGGAAGCAATGGTTTCCAGGGCTGAAAAAGGCTCCCCGGCAATAAACACCCCCACTCCAAAAGCCAGCAGTTGGGCGCCCAGCACAGCAGCTACCACGATCCAAGCAACCATCTGGAATAAAGGGAACAGGCCAGGACCAACAAGGTATTGACCGCGGGGATGATAGGAAGATGCAACATCTCGGGGTTTTCCAAACTCCATGAGGATCTCTTCTACCTGAGCTTGGTCAGCTTCCGGACCGTAGCGATCTTCCAGGGTATCAACCACTGAGGACTGTAATTCGGCCTGGATTGATCCCCGTTTCTTTCGCGGTAAAAATCTTCCTACTTCGTGAATATATCTATCTATTAAATTCATCATTTTCTCCT
>CAZOUN010000047.1:0-19484 GCA_964582965.1 uncultured Anaerolineales bacterium
AAAGCTGTTGGCAAAGAAGCCATTGATAAAGTCCTGCCCCCGGTTGTCACCGGATCAGTAGCTTGTATCATTGGTTTTGGTCTTGGATTTGCGGCCCTCGATATGGCGGCCGCCAATTGGCTGGTAGCGATAGTTACCCTCATGGTCACCATTCTTATGTCCGTTTATCTGCGTGGAAAGGGATTTATTGGCATGATCCCCATTCTGATGGGTGCAATCGTAGGGTATCTCGTGTCCTGGCCACTAGGTTTGCTCGATTTTTCTGGCGTAGCAGCTGCTAGCTGGTTTGTATTGCCCCATATCACCTTCCCGACTTTCACAGGCGCCATGGTTGTTACATCGATTTTCAGTATCAGCATCATGGCCATTGCCACCATACCGGAATCCACTGCCCACCTGTACCAGATCAGTCTTTATGTTGATCGGTATGCTGAAAAAATTGGCGAAGAACCCTATCATCTGGATCAGCATATCGGTTTTAACCTGATCCTGGATGGTATCGGAGACTTCATCAACGGTATGTTTGGTTCCACGGCTGGCACCAACTACGGCGAGAATAACTCGCTGATGGCAATCACCCTCAACTACTCTGGACCTGTTTTGATCATGGCCGGCGGCATTTCCATGCTGCTTGGTTTCATCGGTAAACTGGAACAGGTGGTTGCCTCAGTCCCCCTGGCAGTCACTGGCGGCCTGGCAATTTACTTGTTTGGCGTGATCGGCATGCAGGGTATTGCGCTCATGGTGGAGAATAACGTCAGCCTCTTCAACACCCAAAACTTGGCTGTAGGCGCGGTGATCATGGTCATCGGAATCGGTGGAAACATCGGTTTTGCGGGTGGCTTCCTGCCCGTCCCGATCCTCCAGGGCATTTTCCCCAGCGGGTTACCGGCGATTGCAACAGCTGCGGTCCTTGGTATTCTGATCAATGCGATCTTCTTGATCTTTACACCTCCTGCAGAAATGGAGCTCTAAAAAACACCTAAAAATTTGATAAAAGGGCATCCCCTCCCAGGCGGATGCCCTTTTCTTATTGACAATGTCCCAACGAGAACAGGAAATTAGTAACCCCCCGGACTCCATAAGTGGGGTGTATAATCAAAATCTACCTTTTTGAGCCCATTTTTTGGTTTAAAAAGCAGATATTTCCCGCTAACCAAAAATCACCATGGAATAAAAAGGCTGTTATTTCTAGTTAAAATAGTTGATCATCGCAGGACTGGCAGGAGGATACATTATGTTGGCTCGTCCCGGACTACCAGATTTTGAGTATATCAAAGCAGAGACTTTTCAGGATGTATTTGATCGGATGAAAGAAAAGGGGGATGATCTTAAACTGCTTATGGGGGGCACGGATCTGTTCGTTCAGATGCGTGATAGAGGTGAGGGCCCAAGTTTTTTGCTAGACGTAAAAGGTCTTCCCGGGATGCAGGAAATATCGTTTGACAAGAAAAACGGGTTGATTGTAGGGGCTGCTGTAACCCTGAATTCACTTTCCAGTCATCCGAATTTGGTTAAATATTTCAATGTTTTATGCGAGGCGGCAGATACAGTGGGGAACTATCAGCTTCGCAATCTCGCTACCCTGGGGGGGAACATCTGCAATGCTTCTCCCAGTGCCGATATGTCACCAGCGGCACTGATTTATGACGGAAAAGTTATCGTTGAGAGCTCCAGTGGTGAAAGGGAATTAAGCCTGGATCAGTTTTGGATTGGACCGGGAAAGACAGCCCTCAAAAACGACGAATTTCTTAAAAGGATCCAATTCCCCACTCCACCAGAAAAAGCTGTAGGTTGTTACCTAAAACTAGGCCGATCCAAAATGGGAGACTTGGCTATAGTTGGTGTTGCTGTGCTGGCATTTCCGGATTCAACTCTGCCAGCAGGGATTCAGTTCAGAATTGGGATCAACTCCACTGCGCCAATTGCCTATCGAGTGCCGTCAGTGGAGGAGTTCCTGTCACAGAACCCGATTTCAGATGAGATCCTTTATAAAGCCGCTGAAATGGCAATGGACATCTCCGCACCCATTGAAGACCAGAGAGCAACAGCTATCTATCAGAAGAAAATGGTTCGTAACCTGGTTTATAAGGGACTAAAAGAGGTTTGGGAGAGATTGAAATAATTCTGTTAACCAATAAGAAGAGAAAAACTATGGCAAAACACACCATTACATTAATTATCAACGGACAATCCGAAGAACTAGTAGTCCCATCCAATATGACCCTACTTCATACGTTAAGGGATCAACTCGGCCTGACTGGCACTAAGAACGGTTGTGAGGCCGGGGAATGCGGCGCCTGTACAGTGCTCATAGATGGAGAACCTGTAAATTCCTGTCTGGTGCTGTCTGTAGAATTGGACGGTAGGGAGATTACTACCATTGAAGGTTTATCCAGCAATGGAAAACTTACACCCTTGCAGCAGGCTTTCGTTGACTTGAACGCAGTGCAATGCGGATACTGCACACCAGGTATGTTAATGGCAGGAACTGCCCTGCTCAGGCGGAATCCAAAACCAACCGAAGAGGAAATTCAAAAAGCTATGGTTGGCAACTTGTGCCGCTGCACAGGTTACCAGCGCATTATTGATGCCATTATGGAGGCTTCTCGTCAGGGAGGTGCCCAATGACGCTAACTGAATCTGGACTTATAGGAAAGAGTGTTCCCCGCACTGATGTAATGGATAAAATCACTGGTTGTGCGGTATTCGTAGACGATGTTCAATTTGGACCCAATTTGCTGCACGGCCGACTGGTTCGCAGTCCTTATCCACATGCCTTGATCAAAAAGATCGACACCTCGAAAGCTGAAGCGCTTCCAGGTGTCAAGGCGGTGGTAACCGGCAAGGATTTAACAGCTCGACTGGGTCTATATCTGATAGACAGGCCAATTTTTGCATATGACAGAGTGCGTGTTTATGGGGAACCTGTCGCTGGTGTGGTTGCAACAAGTGAGCATATTGCAGTTGAAGCTGTGAAATTGGTTGAGGTCGAGTATGAATTACTGCCGGCTATTTATGACCCGGTTGAGTCAGCCCAGCCAGATGCACCCTTGATCCACCCCGATCTTGGGAGCTATTCTGTGGCAAACTTCATTTTCCCTGAACCGGGGACGAATATTTCAGAAAATTTTAAGATCCGCAAGGGTGATGTTGAAGCTGCATTTGCCGATTGTACAGCAGTAGCTGAAGGCCGGTTCCGCCTTCCCCCGATCGAACATGTGCCGATAGAGACGCATACCTCAATCGCATTATCTGAAAGGACAGGTCAAATCACTCTTTGGGCCAGTTCCCAGTCTCCCTTTGCAATGCGGGATATGATTGCCCAGGGTTTGGGTATTTCCCATAGTAAGCTGAGGGTGATAGCTCCCGTGGTAGGTGGAGGGTTTGGCGGCAAGGCTGGTGTCACTATGGAGGCTTGCGCTGTGGTCATGGCCCAGGCAGTGGAAGGCAGGCCAGTGAAATTGCGCCTGACCAGGGAAGAGGAATTTGTGGGTACATCCACCAGGCAATCCCTGGTCTCGGATATCAAGGTTGGGTGCGACAAGGATGGAACTTTACAGGCCATGGAGCTAACCTATTATTTTGGTGGTGGAGCTTATAACGACTATGGCGTAAATATCGCCCGGGCAGCGGGATATTCCTGCACTGGTCCCTACGATGTTCCAAATGTCAAAGCTGATTCCCTCTGTGTCTATACCAACACACCAGTCGGCAGCGCCATGCGGGGATTTGGTATGCCCGAGATCCACTGGGGCTTAGAGCAGATCATGGATCGTCTCGCTGAAGAAATGGGAATGGATCCGGTAGAATTCAGGTATCTCAACTGCGTCCGAACCGATGATGAAATTGTCTCCGGTATGAAAATGACTCCGATTGACTTGGAAGCCTGCATTGACAAGGTTACCAAGGCCATCAAGTGGGATAAAAAAGAAGAACCAACTGCTCCCAATAAAAAAAGAGGCAAAGGAATTGCGATCATGTGGAAGGCCCCGGCCATGCCGCCCAATCCGGGAAGTGCTGCGGTAGTTCGTTTTAATGAAGACGCCACACTTCAGGTGGAGGTCGGTGGACAAGAGATCGGTCAGGGCGCCTTCACAGTTGCGGCTCAAATCGCGGCTGATGTGTTAGGGGTTCCTTATGAAAACGTTACAGTCTCAACTCCATTGGATACCAAGTACAGCCCTTATGAGTGGCAGACTGTTGCCAGTCGGCTGACCTGGTCAATGGGAAATGCCGTCAAGGCTGCTGCTGAGGACGCCCGCTTCCAGATCCTGGAAACGGTAGCTGATGCCTGGGATGAGGATATCGAAGATTTGACCATCAAAGATGGAATTGTGATCTCCTTTAAATCTGAACGGGAACAACCCCTGGATAAAATGGTTGTTTATGGAATGCCCAATGATGACTTTGAAGGCTGGAAAGGTGGTCCGGTAGTGGGGCGGGGTCGTTTTATGCCCACCTATGTTACTAACCTGGATCCTGAAACAGGTCAGGGCACCCGGGCTGTTGTCCATTACACAGTTGGAGCCCAGGCAGTGGACCTGGAAGTGGATCTGGAAACGGGCCAGCTCGAAGTGCTCAATATTGCCAGTGTTTATGATGTCGGCCGGGCAATTAATCCGGATCTGATCATGACCCAGATCGAAGGTGGGGCCGTGCATGGCATGAGCTCTGCTTATGAAGCTATGAAATTCAATGAGGATGGAGTTGTGATCAATCCCAGCTTTGTCGATTACCGGATATCAACGTTTGCCGATATTCCACGCAAGATCCATGGAGATTATGTGGAAACGCCGATCGATGATGGCCCGTGGGGTGCAAGAGGTGTAGGAGAACATGTGATGGTGCAGACCGCGCCTGCGATTGCCAATGCCTTGTACGATGCGGTGGGTATCCGTTTTTCTGACCTGCCACTTTCCGCGGATAAGATCTATATGGCACTGGAAGAGAAAGATAAAACTCAGAAAGATTAAGATCAAAACTATTCGGAAGGCAGGGCGCAATGGGTGCTAAGGATAAAACACCATCAGGGAAGGACCAGATATTGGAACTTGAAGAGATCCGCAGGCAAGCCGCCAGTGGGGGGGGAGACAAACGGATCAAAGCCCAGCATGATAAAGGCAAAATGACCGCTCGTGAACGAGTCCTGTTCTTACTCGATGAAGGGTCTTTCCAGGAAATTGATGCCTTGATGATCCACCGCCATCAAGAATTCGGCTTAGATGAAAAACGCTTCCCGGGAGATAGTGTAGTGGTAGGTTTTGGCAAAGTGGACGGCCGGATGGTGGCTGTCTTCTCTCAGGATTTCACAGTGATGGGAGGATCGTTCTCAGAGGTCCAGGGGCAGAAAGTTGCCAAGATACTGGATCTTGCCATGGACGCTGGTGTTCCGGTTGTCGGTTTAATGGATTCTGTTGGTGCCCGAATCCAGGAGGGAGTTTTCAGCCTGGCGGCCTATTCTGAGTTGTTCTGGCGAAATACTCAGGCCAGCGGCGTAATTCCCCAGATCAGTGTCATGCTGGGGCCTTGTGCAGGTGGATCGGTGTATTCTCCGGGATTGACGGATTTTGTGATCATGACACGTGGGACCAGCCATATGTTCATCACTGGACCCAAGGTGATCAAGTCGGTCACACACGAGGAAGTTGACTTTGAATCCCTGGGAGGGGCCGGTGTCCACAGCGCTAAAAGCGGCGTGGCCCATTTTGCAGCTGATTCAGAGAAAGACGCCCTAAATATAGCCCGCCAACTGCTCAGTTATCTACCTGGGAATAACGCTGAACCGCCGCCTTATGTTCCACCCCAAGATGATCCGTATCGCCAGGACCAGGCTTTAAATAGTTTAGTTCCAACGGATACAGATGAAGCCTATGATATGCGACAGGTGATAGAGAGGGTGGTTGATAAGACCAGCTTCTTCCCGGTGCATCTGGACTTTGCTCCTAATGCGCTGGTCGGTTTTGCCCGCTTGCATGGCCAGGCAGTAGGGGTGGTTGCTAATCAACCCAATGCCCTGGCAGGTGTTCTGGATATCGACTCTTCTGACAAGATCGCCCGGTTCATCCGTTTTTGCGATGCTTATAATTTCCCCTTGATCACTTTTGTGGATACTCCTGGTTTTCTACCGGGTGTTAACCAGGAACACGGCGGTATCATTCGGCACGGCGCCAAGATCGTATATGCTTATTCGGAAGCCACTGTGCCCAAGATAGCTGTGATCGTTCGCAAAGCCTACGGTGGGGCCTATATTGTATTGAGCAGTAAACATATTCGCACGGACCTGGTTTACGCCTGGCCTACTGCGGAAATTGCAGTGATGGGAGCAGACGGTGCAGTGGACGTGTTGTATGGGAAAGAGATCAAAGCGGCTGAGAATGCGGATCAAGCCAGGGAAGAATTTGTGGCCGCCTACAAAGAGAAGTTCTCAAAGCCTTACCCGGCAGCGGCCAGCGGCCATGTCGACGAGGTTTTGATCCCATCGGAAACCCGGCCGAAACTGATTGCGGCATTGGAACTGCTAAAAAATAAACAAGGCAGCACACGACCTAAAAAACACGGAAATATGCCGGTCTAGGGACCAGGAGAAATCTTTTGAACGAATTTGGACAGGGTTTATCACTGAGCGGGATTGGTATATTGATCACTTTTTCCGCTTTAGGGATTCTGATTTTGTTGATCCTGATCCTCAAAGCTCTCTTCCCTAATAAGGATAATGATCTTGAAATATCTGGTTCGGAAAAATCACCCCTCTTGCAGAATGACCCCTCAAGGGAAGAACTCAGGAAGAAAGCTGCAGCAGTGGGAGTAACAGTTCTCTTGAGTAAAAGATCATTCTCCGGAAAAGGCGAATTGGGGAGCGAATTGGAAAAACCAGTAAATGCATGGTGGCAGCGAGGGCTGGGCCGGATTCAGGGCAAGGAGTGAATATGAGCGAACACCCTCAGCGAGTCTGGGTGACTGTAAATGGTGAAAGATTCCAGGTTGAAGTGGAAGACCTGAACCAGCGGCCAATAGTGGCCTATGTGGATGGCAGCCGATTTGAGATTGACCTTGATCAGGATGATCAAGTTGATGATATTGGCTCAGATACTCTCACATCCGACAGGACAGTTCATTCGATTCCTGCTGGAACGGCATGTGATGTGACCGCGCCCATGCCTGGCGATATTGTGGGCATCCATGTCCAAGCCGGACAGGTTGTTAAACCCGGTGATCCACTTTGTATCCTTGATGCTATGAAGATGAAAAACACTATCCATGCGCCTCAAGAAGGTACCATCTCTGAGGTTTGTGTTGTTGAGGGGCAATCGGTTGAATTCGGAGTGATCTTATTCAGGTTTGGATAAACCATATGACAACGGATATTTCAGCGGTATTTGAAGCGCTAACCCTTTTTTCAATCAAGAACCTGATCATGATCCTGGTTGGTGGCGTTTTGATCTACTTGGCGATCAAAAAGGAGTTCGAGCCGGTTCTACTGCTCCCCATCGGGTTTGGAGCTATACTGGCAAATTTGCCGCTGACGGGTATTACCGATGCTGCGGATGGCGGATTTCTGGGAGTCCTTTACCAGGCAGGCATCAAGACCGAGTTGTTTCCGTTGTTGATCTTCATCGGAATTGGTGCCATGACTGATTTTGGTCCGCTGCTGGAGAATCCTAAAATGGCATTACTTGGGGCAGCAGGGCAGGTTGGGATCTTTGGCACATTAATATTAGCGCTCAATATTGGCTTTGACCTCAATGAGGCAGCATCGATTGGTATTATTGGTGCCATTGATGGTCCGACAGCCATTTATGTATCCAGCAGGCTGGCTCCCCATTTATTGGGAGCGATCGCTGTGACCGCTTACAGTTATATGTCGCTGGTGCCGATCATCCAGCCCCCTGTAATGCGCCTGCTGACAACGGAGAATGAGCGCAAGGTAAAAATGCCCTATTCAGAAAAACCGGTCTCGAAGACAGTCAAGATCCTGTTCCCGATTTTGGTCACTGTAGTGATTTCCTTGCTTTCACCCAAAGCCTCCCCATTGATCGCAACCCTGATGTTTGGTAACTTGATGCGGGAATCCGGTGTAGTGGACCGATTAAGTAAATCAGCTCAAAATGAAATTGCAAATGTCACCACCATTTTCCTGGGTTTGACTGTGGGCAGCACCATGGGGGGCGAAAATTTTATACAGAGCGATACGTTATTGATCCTGGGAATGGGCTTGCTGGCATTCGTACTCGATACTACGGGCGGCGTGCTGGTGGGTAAACTGATGTACATCTTATCGGGGAAGAAATTCAATCCCTTGATCGGAGCCGCTGGAATCAGTGCTTTCCCGATGTCAGCCCGGATTGTGCAGAAAGTAGGCCAGGAATATGATCTGGATAATTTCCTCTTAATGCATGCTATGGGCGCCAATACGGCTGGCCAGCTTGGCAGCGTGGTGGCAGGCGGTGTGGTATTGATGCTGCTTTCTGGCTCTTTTTAAACCAAGAGGGATTTTGTCTTCTAGAAGGACTCAGTCCCTTATATGAAGTTGTGAGGAGGAACAACCTATGAAATTAATCGATCTCACTATACCCCTCGGCGTAGGAACACCACCATGGCCGACCTATATACCCCTCGAAGTGAAGTATTTTAAACGTCTGGCGCCCAATGGTGCTAATGGGATGGTGGTGACCCATTCCAATCACGTGGGCACTCATTTGGATGGGGAGATCCATTTTTATACACCTGGTAAGGATATTGCCGATCTGGAGCTTGATTTTCTGGTCAATAATGGCGTAATTGTCGACCTGAGTGATGCGGTTGGTGATTATCAGGTATATACCAGCAAGATGGTGGAAGATCGGGTTGAGGTCAAAGAAGGCGATATTCTGATCATTCACACTGGTTATCATCACTTCGGTTGGGATCAGCCGACAGCAGATGAGATCCGTTATATGGTGAAACACCCCGGACCGGACCGCGAGTTTGCAGAATGGGCAAAAAAGAAAAAATTGCGCTGGTTGGGTGTGGATTGCGGCAGCGCAGATCACCCCATGAATACCATCATCCGGGACTGGATGCCGCGTCAAGCTCGTGAAGCGGATGAGGTTTTTAAGGCGAAATACGGCAAAAGCCTGGCAGAATTCTATGATGACAGCAAGTACCAGCTGATGCATATAGATTTGTTCCCGCACGGCATTATTCATGCAGAATGCATTGGCGGAGATATCGACTTACTGCTGAACCAAAGAGTTCAGATCGGTTTCTTCCCCTGGCGTTTTGTGGACGGGGAAGCCAGTATTGGCCGCTGTGTGGCCTTTGTGGAAGACGACCATTACGATGAGCTGATGAAAAAGAAAGAGGGAATGAAAAAGACCAAATTCGGTGATGTGATCAACGCGGAACATGTGGCGAGTTTGGATAAATTAAGTAAATAGAATTTCGAGACGTAGTTCAGACGAGGATATGGTTTCCTTCTAGGAAACCGTATCCTTTGTTCTTAACACACTGATCATCCCTGCCAAGACAGCAATACCTGATGAACTTCCCCACCGCAAAATATTCTTTATATCATTTTGAGTGAGATCAACCCCTGAAAAAAAACCATCCAATACCTTTAGCAATCGTTCATCGGCAGCGCCTTCTACCGCGCAGGTCAGTAGAGAGGCACTAATTTGGGTTGTTTTCAACCCAGTGTTTTCCAGGATGATCCGGTTTAGATCATTGACTAATTTATTAGGTTGATTTGATCGGCCGACTACGCTCTGGGCAGGTGTGCCACTTTTTTTTATATCCGGCAGAGTTGGTATTAATACATGACCCCATCTGTTGAAAGTTAGAAGAACACCGAGTAGGAAATCGTCTCCAAGAGGTGTCAATCCGGGACCCAGTCCCAACAGCTTGACTGATCCTTCCGCTACTTTCTCAGGGACCCCGGTTTTCAGGGCATTCTGGAGGTTCTGGATTCTCTCCCCGATCACTGCTGCGCCAGGGATTTTACTTGGATTTTCAAACAGTAATGGCAAGTAGGGATTTTCGGAAGCTGTTTTTTTGGCAAGGGAAAGAGCTTTATCTAATCTTTGAGGGAAATACCCATAATTATATTCTGCCAGGGGGGAATTCCAGATCTTGCAGCCATCAAGTGAGATAGAGATCTTTTCATCCGGGAAAGTAATAGCTCCTGAATTGAACTGGACTGAGTTTCCAGCCTTAATACTTTTCAACACGGATGGCTCTTCCAGATTCAAAGTCAGCGGTCCGCGAAATTTCTCCTGGGAGATGTACAGCGTCCAATCATCCGCAGGTTGAAGATATATTCCCCGGGAAGCGATCCCGGAGACTCGAGCGCCCTTGGAGCGTCCCAGGACCTGTTGAGCAAAGATTCCGATGTGACTGAAGCTTGTTTTCATAATGAAGTTCCTGAATTGAATTATAACCAGCTAAACAGCCGGAGTGGTGAGATTAAGTTATAATATTGATTGACAGAAATCCAACAAATTTGCGGGATTTTCTTTATTTAAAGGAGAATATCCCGGTCAGGAATATGAATATGAGTATAAAAAAGAACGATCCTCTGCGGCTTGATGTAAGCTATCTTGCCAAAGGTTCCCCTGGCACACATAAAGAATTTGAGTTTAATTTCCCCCAGCTAACCCTGACGGATGAGTTGCTGCTGGTGGATATACAGGGTTTGATTACCGTGTCGGTGACGGAGGATGGAGTGGTGGTTGAAGGCAAGATCAAGGCTTTAACGGAGCTATCTTGCAGCCGCTGTCTGGACCCATTTTGGCAGCCAGTTAATATTGATTTTGCGGAAATCTTTTCCTCTCACCCGGTCGATAATGCGGAGAAGGATCTGGGAGAGCAGGCCCTACCTGCTGATGGGTCGATCGATCTGACTCCCATTATTCGTGACTATGCTTCATTGAATATTCCTATCCGCCAGGTTTGCAAAGATGAATGTAAAGGTTTGTGTCCCACCTGCGGCGTGAATTTGAATCTGGAAGACTGCGGTCACAAGCAGGAGTTTATCGATCCGCGCATGGAGGGATTGAGGGCGCTGCTGGAAGAAAAAGACGAGGAAAGTCAATCGTAAGTTGGATGCTGTTATCTAATTTGGATGTGGGGAAAATAACCTTATTACAGCACGACCGGATGGTCTCTGTGAGACCTGACCGAAGACTGGGGTGAAGCTTTGCTTCAGGACGGGGAAAACCAAATCACCTCTTGAAGGTATTCGCATAAACCGCGATAATGAAGAATTGTTGGGGGAGTATAAATTTCAATCTCTTATCGTCTATCAGCTTTCTCTATATTTTTTAATAGGTATAAAAAATCCAAGGAATATTGCTAGATAATGCGAGATTCAATTTATGTTCACAAAACTCGCGATCCGCTGTCTCTAATACGTTGAATATCACAGAACGCTCTGAAAAAACGAAAAATTCCGGTCTCTTTACACCGGTCGTGGCTTCAGCCGCTCCTGTCTCTGTACCCCGGTCTAAATAAAAGAAGGTCTAGTCATATCAAGAGCATACCTATGGCAGTTCAATTTCTTTCGGATCCCCATCAACAAGTGTGCTTTTCCATTCCTGTTCTTCGTAATCGAAATCCGCAATTTCATCCAGGGGGAGTTTAATATATTTGCCATGCCCTTCGACAGCGACTTGGCCATCTGGGAGCAAGATTTCCCCCGTACCCTCGAAAAGGCGGCGGTTTTCATTCGTTATCCGACCCACGACCCGGATCTCAGTATCCAGTGGGACAGGTTTTTTGTAGCGGACATTGAACTCAACCGTGACGCCCCAGATCTCATTCTGGTCAATATTCATCGCCCGGCCAATGGTCTCGTCCAGGATGGTGGCCGCTAAACCGCCGTGCAGTCTTCCCGGGTAGCCCTGGTGTTCATCGCTGGGAGTAAAGAGGGCGACCAGTTGATTGCCTTCCACTTCGTAGAAGGAAGCGTGTAAGCCAGACGAATTTTTGAGGCCGCATACAAAACACATCTTGGAATTGTGCTGTTTGGCGGTGACTTTTTGAGGCATGGGATCTCCCTTGCTGATTGATTTCTGGGAGTATTCTAACAGGTTCAAGTCAATCAGAGATGAAGTTTTATTGACGACAGAGGAGGGGCGTGCTAAAATTATCTCGCTTTGCCCCCATCGTCTAGCGGTCCAGGACATAGCCCTCTCAAGGCTAAAACCGGAGTTCGAGTCTCCGTGGGGGCACCAAAGAAAAAGACCTCCCAAAAGGAGGTCTTTGTATATTAAGTTCTACGAACAGGGGCGTGTGCTGCCTGTGTTTTGGCTCCGGATGCTGATCATTGTGAGCTAAAGATAGCATTTAGAGCCCGGTTCTCCGCGCTGAAGCAGGTCATGGTTCAGCGCGGGGTGGGGCAGACTTTCTTCTTATGATCAAGTTTCTTCCCCGATCAACTGGCGTCCTTTCAAATATATAAGCAGCAGTAAGGCACTCTGGGCAAAACCTACCAAAAGGACAATCCACAGGATTTCTTTGTATCCGCCGATCACGGTGAAATAAATATCGGAGAGGTGTAAAACTGTCGGAACCACAAAGATCGGCAAATCATTCGCGGTAAAATGCGCGGTCATCCGGCCGCGCCAGATAAATACCAATATTGCAGTGGGGATAAGCAGATGGAATCCAAGCATGATCCATTCGCTAAAATCACCTTTTTGGAAAACAGGTCCTAACCATAAAAGCAGGTTTGATAGGGGGCTGATCATTAACAGGAGAGCTGCAAACATGGTGAGGAATGGGTACACAATCCCAACCATTGGCCGGTAACCCGACTTTTGATACCACCATCTCCCAATTAATAGGCAGGCTGAACCGTAAAACATGATCAGCATCCATCCAGAGAAATTGTAGACCGGGACGTTCAGGATATTCACATCAGTTGAGTTGATCAACCAGTTCCAGCGCCCCGATATTATTCCTGTTGTCGGGTAGACTTGCCGGATGGCCAGCGGATCGAGTGAAAAATCCTGCAGCATGCCAAACAGGCCAATGAGGAATGGTTTGGTCCAATTTGGCAGTGATGTTTTTTCAAGCAACCAAAAGCCAGTGATCAACACACAGATCTCGATTAAGGGGACCGAAGCCGGAACAAATCCGATCATCACCAATGACCGCCCAAAAGAGTATAAACCGAGAGTAACGGCGGCATTTTCATATATTGAGGCATATAGAAAAATAAAGGCGAATGCTTCAAGGATCAAGACAACTGGGTGTTTATTGCGCTTGATAATATACACCAGTACGAACAGGGATAATAAAATGGCGATAATATCTTGCACCAGCCAGGGCCAGGGAAATGGCTCAATAAAAATGTAATCGAGAATGTTTGTCATTGGATTGACCACTCCTTAAATGCTAATATTTTCTTGGTATCACAGGATGCCCAACCTGTAGATATTGCTCATTAGTTCCCGATTAATGGAGCTAAACGAGAAATCTTTCCTGTGATCTGCCTGTCCGTATCATACCTTGGTTTTATATTCTCCCACTACAAATATTTGTCTCTGGATCAAACCCCCGTGGGGGCACAATAAAAAAGACCTTCGAGCTAAGTACTCCTCGAAGGTCTTTTTTATGACTGTCCTAATAATCTCTCTAATTTTCACCCGGGTTTTCGATGAGATTTTGAGTGCTTGGCAATAACAGGATCACCAATAAAATTGTACTCATGATAGGAGCCGGGAGGAACATAGAGAAGCGACCGGATTCTAAGACGTGACTGATTCCCATCGGATAACCACCAATGATCGACATAGTGGCGGCAAAAATTCCCACTGGAACTGCCCACGATTTTTTCTTTAGTGCAGCGAAAATAAATATCGCCCATCCTGCGGCACCCCACCAATTTACCTGCTGAGAGATAACAAAGACGCCATTCCAGAATGAATCTGTATTCTGAACGAATGTTTCTGCAGTCTGGAAAGTGGTTTGAAATCTGGAAAGGGGCGCGACACCGTCAATAAAAGTGAGTACATAAGCCAACCCGGCAGCGAATGTTAGCCCGATGACCTTTTTATTTACATTACCTATAAGAAGCATACCAAACCACATAATCGCAGCCAGGAGAAAGACCCAGAGTGTGGGGGTTGGTAGACCGCTATCTGCTGCCGGAATCATGGGGAAGAATCCGGCTAAGAGGAGAATAGTTGCAGCGACAGCTCCCCAGAACCAGGCCCAGGATTGCTTTTTCAGGAACCCCCATAGGACAGCGGCGCTAAGTGCCCCAGCAGCTGTTCCCAGCCAACCCAAAACTGCATAAACAATCCGAACGGTGTTGCTTTCTTCCCATTGTCCGGCATTAAAATGAGTGTGGATGACGGAGTTATATGTATTGGCAATAAAGTAGAGAGATAGAATCCCTGCCAGCAGTCCTGAGAAGGCCAAGAATGCACCTATCTTGTAATTATTTTTCATAATCCTTTTCTCCTTGAGTTAATCTGTCATTTTTTTACGATACTTACAGCTATAAGAATTTCAATATGTAATTAAACGGATTTCATTAGTAATAGTTATGGATGTTTATTATCTCATAGGTGTGTCTCTGGATGAAAAACTAGTTGGGTGTATCAAATAAGAAAGTGGGATCAGTTCCCACGGACTGCATCCGTCTTTTTCGGTTTATTCTTTCTTATAACGCTAAATAAAGTAGTACGGTATGGTTTAGATCTGTCACCTTGGGAGCACCAAACGTACCGCTCTATGATAGTGAGCGTTTTTTTTCAATCCTTGACACTCGTTTAAAACCTGATATAGTGTATAAACATAAAATGTTTATATATATAAAATAATTATATATATAAACAATGTGTCGGAAAGGAGATGGCCTTATGGCAGAAAAAAAGGATTTTTTAGAAACAGTTGAGAATTGGGCGAAACTCTATTTCTTCCAGTCGCTGACTGATTTTTTTAATTACCTAAAAAACTCTGACCTATCCCTGCTCCAGGGTTATGCGCTTACCTACCTTTATTTTAAGGGGCCAATCAAAATATCTGATTTATGTGAGCATATGAGGGTTTCCCCGGGTGCAGCCAGCCAATTGGTTGATCGACTTGAAAAACAAGAAATGGTGGGTCGTATTTCAGACCCCGATGATCGCCGGGTCCGGAAAGTCCTTGTACTGAAAAAAGGAGAAAAGTTTGTCCAGGAAAATTTCATCTTCAGCCAAAGTTGGTTAGGTGAAATCCCTGCCAATATTTCTGACGAACAAAAAGAACAGATCACCAATATCTTATCAATGTTTGTTCAAAGTTCTAATAATTAATCGTTTCACTTATTTCCAACAGGAGAGTATCAAATGAATATCGCAGTATTTGGCGCAACGGGCAAGACAGGCCTCGAATTCGTAAAGCAAGCCCTCGAAGCAGGACATCAGGTCACAGCTTTTGTTCGTGATCCAGCCCGCTTGGTCATTGAAAACAAAAATCTATCCGTTGTTACAGGTGATGTGTTCGACCCAGTCAGTGTTGCCCAGGCGATCAAAGGGCAGGATGCGGCGGTCTGTGCTTTAGGTGCTGGCAGTGATCTGAAGAAAACAACAGTCCGTGCAACCGGCACGATCAATATCATTAAAGGCATGCAGCAGAATAATGTGAAACGATTGATGGTTGTCACGGCCATGGGCGTTGGAGAAAGCTGGGATACACTGTCCATGATAAATAAATTTTTCTTTGCCGTCCTGCTGAAAAGTTCTCGGGAAGATCACGAAGCCCAGGAAGCTGCAGTCAAGGAAAGCGGTTTGGATTGGACCATCATCCGTCCCAGTGGTTTGGTTGATACACCCCGAACAGGAATTTACGATTTTGGGGAAAATATCCCAGCCAAAACCTCCAAGATTTCCCGCGCTGACGTCGCTGACTTGATCCTAAAAGAACTGGAAGAAAATACTCATATTGAAAAAGCGCTTACGATCAGCAACTGATCGGCACTTCTAAAAAAAGGAATTTATAGTAAATGCAAAATAACAACATGAAGGGAAAAATTTGCCTTGTCAGCGGCGCAACAGCCGGGATAGGGGAAGCGACAGCTCTGCTTTTAGCGAAATTAGGCGCAACGGTTATTGGCGTTGGACGCAACCCAGAAAAAATTGAAAACTCCATCCGGATGATCAAAGAAATATCAGGAAACCCGGACGTGGCTTTTCTCAAAGCGGACCTGTCTTCCCAAAAAGATATACGGGATGTAGCCCATCAATTTAAGGATCAATATGATCGATTAGATGTATTAGTAAATAATGCTGGTGCCACTTTTGCCGAGCGTCAAGAAAGTATTGATGGTATTGAGATGACATTTGCTTTGAATCATCTTGGTTATTTCCTGCTGACCAACTTGCTGGTAGAACTTCTGGAGAAAAGTGCACCAGCCCGGATCATAAATGTTTCTTCCAGTTTACATAAAATGGGGAAACTGGATTTTAAAGATATCCCCTTTGATAACGGGTATACCCGCTCGAAAGCTTACCAGCGCACCAAGCTGGCAAATATTGCCTTCACCTACGAATTGGCCAGGCGCCTATCCAATCAACGCGTGACTGTCAATGCCATGAATCCCGGACTGGTTGCTACCAATGTGGGAAATGCAGCCGGTGGTTTCACAGCGAAGATCAAGGGAATTGTAGATAAGATCGGTGGCATCACTCCGGAAGAAGGGTCAAAAACAATCATATACCTGGCATCTTCTCCAGAAGTTTCTGGTGTTTCAGGTAGATATTTTGTAAAAGAGAAATCAGTCCCATCTTCAAAAATCTCCTATGATCTTGAATTTTGTCGAAAATTATGGGAAATCAGTGAAGATTTAACCTCGCAAAAACAGGCAGCTGAAAGATAGTCTTTGGATTGGCTTGTCCGATTTTTTTGTTTATTTCGTTAGGTGGTAGATTTGTGGTGATTCCTTGTGGAATATTGTCTCCGTAATCTAACAAAGGTAATAGGCGAATCCAAACCAGGATATCAGTTTATATTCACCTGGCCCCAGGATAACGGTTCGCTGCATACCGTTGGTTGGAAGCCAGCCCCCACAAGATGGATTTGGATTTACCACTGTTACACAGTAGGTCCCTTGGGGAAGATCCGTGAAGGAGAAGGATCCGTTCGAAGCTGTGGTTCGATTTCCCAGTCCGGTTGATCCGCAGCTCCCTGAGCCAAGCCTGACGGTCACGCCACCCATACCCGCTTCGCTACCATCGATAATTTCATTGCCGTTCATGTCGTTCCAAACACCGCCTGAGATCGAGCCGGGCGGCACCGGTGTGGGCGGCAGGGGGCATAGCCCAGGAAAAGCAGTTGTGGGTGTGTATCCGTAGGTCCAACGGCAGGTAGAATCAACTGATGCAAGCTCTTTAATGGGGTATCTGCTGTTTGATGAAAAGGCAGAACCAGCTTCTTCAAATGTCATGAAGTCGTTGTAATCAAAAGCGGCTGGGTTTCTTAGGCCATCATCAGCCCATCCGCCAAATGCGAATGCGTCATCGTTTCCAATTAGATTGTATTTGAAAGCCAGCTGTATATTATTGGGGTTTCCGGGATCGCGGCGGATCCAGACTGCATCCGGATCGTTTCCAACCCCTGCGTCATATACCAGGTTTTCATATCCATCCCTGCTTGAATTTGGAGGATCAGAATTTATTGGTGATGGGCCTCCCACGTCTCCGTTTAGATCTTGATAGGCTTTAGCGCCGTCAGTTGTCCATTCCGTACCTGCCGGTACCTGACCATATACCAACCAATCACCCCGTCCGTCGCTGTTCAAATCGACTTCAAGGGCATAGATAGCTGTTGAATCTGTGGGTGGGGACCCTTCCAGAATAAATGTGACGTAAACCCAGGGGGAAGAGATATTCAGGTTGACCCGGATTAGATCAATATATGCCTGATAGTCCATCACTTGAGATGTAAAAGGCCGCTCTAGCAGGTTAGTATGAAAAAGGTCAGCGCCAGACTCTCGGGCAGATGCCAGGGATTTGGTCGAAGTATCGATAATCCAGGTGTTGGTCGACCCCGGTTCACCCGGGCGAACCAGGTGCTCAATCGTGGGTTGGGGAGTTGCTGAGGCGGCAGGTTCCGGAGTGGCTTCCTGTTCAGATTCCTGTTCGGCTTCCTGGGCCTCATCAGGATCACTTTGCATCTGTGCTATTGTGGTTTCCAGAGCCTGAATAGTTCCAGGCGGCTCTACATTGCCGGATTGGGATGAAGCGAAGAGGTTTCCTGGCAGGCTGCAGGCTGCAATAGAGATAAAGATGAAAAAAATAGCAAGCATAAGGGATTTGGATGGACGGCGGATCATATCATACCTCCTGAATTTTTAACCTTGTTTCAATTATACATAGAAGAACTGCAATCAAGTAGGTTTTCTTATATAACGCATTTTTAGCCTGGAAAGTTACTTAAAGGTTTCTCCCTCTTCTAATCTTGGATTCAAGTCCTGGTAGGAGCACCGTTCATATTCAGTTGAACTGTAACTGGATATGCATTAATAAAAAACAGCGCCTTCAAAAGAAGGCGCCGTTCTTATTGAGACAACAAATCTTGATAGATGAGATTTTGTCGTTGAGCTTAGGGGCATGGAACAGTTTGGGTAAGTGTAGCTCTGTCAGCTCCGTAGGTGTACACCATTTGGTTTTTGATCATTAAACTAAAAGGATCGCGTGAGAAGCGATCCTTTTCAATATTTATATGATACTTTTGAATATTAGGGATTAGGGGGCTACTTACGGGCAGGTACCCACATTTAGAGGAGTACCGCCAGCACCCCAGGAATAATCACCTAATGTATCAGTTTTGAGGTAAGTCGAAAACGAGCCATTATCAGCCACGATGGGTTCAGAAGTGGCGTTTGCCGCAATAGCCGAAGCCGTGTCAGGGTTTGCAGCATTCCAGATATCGATAGCAGATTGCACAATGAATACTTCGTTTGCGCACATATCGGTTTGAGCCTTAGTGGCTATACCAGATAGTGACAAGGTAGTAATTCCAAACAAAATGCTCACGATGGCGATCGTGACCAGGAGCTCTACCAGTGTGAAGCCGTCTTCCTTATAAAAAAGTTTCTTGAACATGACTATTTCTCCTTCAAAAATGGTTTGACAGTATTTCAATTGATATGATTTTTTGGCAGATTACCCACACTATGTGGGTTGGTCTGATGCCTTAAGTAAAACATATATACAAGGGTTTTTGCCTTACAGGAGCCTAACAGGGAACTTACAGCAACCTAACAGGAAATCAGGGGAAACATCCCTGATTTCTATCAAAATTGGGAAAATATCGTCTCTTTTTGAGGGGGAAACTGTCTGTTGTGCTGGAATTTGGAATTACGCGGATCTCAGGAAGGCCTCTAAGGTTTTCTTATCATTGGCGTGATTCAAGGCGTCCTCGAGTGAAATTAATCCATCCTGATAACTTTTTTGGAGAGCTCGTTCCATGGTTTGCATGCCCGCTTCCGTTCCGGTTTGCATAATGCTGCCCAT
>CAZOUN010000048.1:0-19180 GCA_964582965.1 uncultured Anaerolineales bacterium
TAACCAGAATGATGTCATCCAGTGTACTGTTATCAACTGAGATATCGCCTCTCAGTAGGTCTGTTACTGTGGTTCTGCCTTCCTTTGGTGAATTAAAACGAACAACATAGGGTTCTCCTTTTTTCACGCGCTCTGCGATTTCTTCAGAAGAAAGATTCCGGCAGGTTCCATCATAATGGTGGTTTTCCTTTCGTTTTGTCTGTTCTTCGCGTGTTTTTGCGAGTTTCTCTGCAGTGCAGAAACAGTAAAATGCGTCCCCGCTATTTACGAGCTGATCGGCATAATCCCGGTAGGTCTGCGCTCGCAATGACTGGCGGTAGGGTTCGTTTGGGCCTCCCTGAGCTGGACCTTCATCGGGTGGGATACCCATCCAATTTAGGGCATTATTGAAATCATCCTCTGCGTCATCCTGGTATCGTTTCTGGTCAGTATCTTCGAAACGCAGAATGAATGCTCCACCGGTTTGATGGGCGATCAGATAATCATATAAAGCTGTCCGGGCGCCGCCTATATGCAGATAACCGGTTGGGGAGGGGGCAAAACGTACAATTGCGGGTGTTTTATTTTTAGACATGATTGCTGCTCTTCCGTAATAATAATTAGATTTAAAATTCGAGATCTTTGTGTCTTAAGACAATACTTTCCACAAGTCCGATAGCTATGAATAAGGTCAATAGAGACGAGCCACCATAACTCACAAAAGGCAGAGTCAGCCCGGTAACAGGAAGCAGGTTCAGGTTCATACCAACATTGACTATGGTCTGGAATGTGATCAGTGTAGCGGCTCCATAAGCGATCAGGGCGCCAAAGGTATCACTTGATAAGCGGGCTGCCCTTAAGCAGCGGGTTATGATAAACGCTAGAATTCCGATCACCATCAGCGCTCCCACAAATCCAAATTCCTCTGAGAGGGCTGAAAAGATGAAATCTGAATGCCGGACTTTTAGAAAACGCAGCTGGACCTGGGAGCCGCTTCCGTACCCCTGGCCAATCCAACCCCCATCACCAATGCTGATCATGGCTTGCTGGACGTTATAGATGGCCCCAAATCTGGCTTCCTCATCGGGAAATATGAAATTGATGATCCTTTCCAGCTGATAGGGCTTGATCAATGTGTCTGTATTACTGGGATCATAATTCAATAACATTAGCGGGAGGCTGATTCCCAGGGCGACAGCGCCTGCGCCTCCGGCTATCAAGAGCTGTTTAATATCCAAACCGCTGGCCCATAACAGGGCGAACCATAATACCAGGATCACGATCGAGGTGCTTAGGTCCGGCTGCAATATTATCCAGAACACGATCATGAATGTGATTCCCAGGCTCTGGATAATCACGCGCGGTTTTTTGATCTCGTCAATTTTCTGAGAAAAAAAGTTAGCCAGGATCAGAATGATAGTGATCTTGGCTATCTCGGAAGGCTGGATCAGGATCGGGCCCACAGCAAACCAGCGGGATGAGCCAAACAGGGCGCCTCCTACCAGGAAGAGCAGGGCCAGAGAACCAAATGTCACCAGGAATAGTACCGTGCTTAATGCGCCCCAGTAGCGGTAATCGATCATGGCTGTGATTGCCATGATAACCAAACCGACTCCTGCAAAAATGATCTGCTTCACAACGGTATTGGCTTCGACCAATTCAATGTTCCCTGCAATAGCAGACTGGATCATTGTTACGCCAAATATGGTCAGAAAAGCCACGGCGCCGAGCAGCCAGAAATCAAAATGGCGCCAGGAAATTGGTCGCATATCTCAGTACTTCCGGCTTACAGGTCCTGATATAGGGATGTCCGCGATCAAGCGCTGCTGCCGTCCTTCCTGGGTGATATCGATGCTAATCGATTTGGGATCAATCTGGATATAACGTGACAGGACTTCTAGTAAGTCGTCTTTGAGATTCTCCAACGCGGAAGCAGATAGATCCGTTCGGTCGTTGATCAATACCAATCGCAGGCGGTCTTTGGCTTTATCTGCACTACTCGGTTCTTTTGAAAAGATGCGATTAATGAAGTTGTCCATGCCGTTAATCTCCTGATCCGAATACGTTGGAAATCCTGTTGAAAAATCCGCTGCCTTTATCAAGGTCCAGCAGGGGAATCTCTTCACCCATTATTCGACGGGCGATATTTTGATAAGCTTGACCTGCTAGGCTCTTATTGTTGAGCGCGATGGGCGTGCCCTGATTAGTGCTGATCAGCACCGCTTTATCTTCAGGTATGATACCCAACAAATGAATGGCCAACAAATCGACCACATCATCGGCGGAAAGCATATTATTCTGTTTTACCATTTCAGGATTGAGGCGGTTGATGAGAAGCTTTGGGGTCCCTTTTTCTTCTGCTTCAACAATCCCAATGATCCTGTCTGCATCCCTGACCGCCGAAACTTCCGGATTAGTGATCACGATGACCTGGTCAGCCGGTGCAATGGCATTCTTGAACCCGCGTTCAATTCCGGCGGGTGAGTCTACGATGATCCAGTCAAGATCGGGCCGAAGTTCATCACATATGCGGATCATGTCTGATGGTGAAACAGCGGTTTTATCCCTGGTTTGAGCAGAAGGGATTAAGTAGAGGTTCGGGATATGTTTATCCTTGATCATGGCCTGATTTAAGCGGCAGCGTCCTTCAACTGCATCAACCAGGTCATAAACGATCCTGTTTTCCAGGCCAAGAACCACATCCAGATTGCGCAGACCAATATCGGCATCAATGCAAGCAACTCGCTGGCCCATATTCGCCAGGGCTGCCCCGATATTTGCTGTGGCTGTTGTTTTTCCAACACCGCCTTTTCCCGATGTGATGGTGATGACTGTAGCGCTCATATAGAATTCCTATTGAATATTTATTGTCCTGCAGCCCAATCCCGGGCTGTAACTTGTCCATCCTCTAGATAGGCGACCTCTGGACGGGGTTTGCCTTTTCTGGGAGGAGAAACACTGATTTTATCAGATATTCGCAGTTGGGTAGGGGACAGATCCAAGGAGCATACCACTGCGTTGGTATCTCCTCCGGCTCCAGCATGGGCTACACCTCGCAGACGGCCCCAGACGATGACGTTGCCGCCGGCAATCAGCTCAGCCCCCGGATTAACATCCCCTAAAACGACAATATGTCCGTGATATTTTACTATGTGTCCTGACCTTAATGTGCGGTGAAGAAAAACAGCCTCGTCTCCATCCAACATTGAGTTGATGGGCGTTTTTTCTGGTTCAGGTGATGATTCGTCCAGCTTGATTTCCAAACCAAGATCCTGGGAGGCCCGGTCGGTCACCAGGGAGGTGCTCAACACGCCTTTGAGTTTGATTTCGCGGTCAGACAGTATATTTCGCAAACCCGCAAGTGCAGGAGATTTTAAGGATCGATCACCGACATCGAGGATCAATTTAGCGCTTTTAAAGAAAGCTAAATTCTCATCAATATGGGATAGGAGGACTTTTTTCTGCTCTTCCCATTCTCCTTCTTTGATCTCGATTAAAATCCCGTTTTTGATGCCTTTGATTTCAATTTCTTGTGTCTGCATGGGGTTAACTCCATCATTAAAACCACCAAAAATCGGGTTTTAAGAACTTCATAAGATTATAGCATGAGAACTCAGGGGAGGACTGCTCTGCTGTCTATGGTCTTGAGCTCGAAGTAAGCTTCGAGGGTTCTTCGAACGATAGGGCCGGCCACACTGGCACCTTCTCCGCCATTATACGCGAAAGCAACTACGGCTATTTCTGGATTGTCATAGGGCGCATAGGCAAGGGTCCAGGCATGGGAAGGCCAGCTTCCTGGAATGCAAAGACCTTTTTCATTGGCATATGTGTCGCAGTATTCAGCTGTGCCGGTTTTCCCTGCTACGGAAATGCCAATATTCTTAAAAACATCTTCCAGGGTACCGCCTGTTACTGCGGCTCGCATACCTTCCTGGATCTTCTCAATTACCCATGGTTCAACTGTGGTTTGTTCTCCGGTCAACTTTGCTTCACATCCACCAGCACTGGTTGGAGCGGAGAAAATATCAATAACGGGATCTTGAGTGATGTCCCATTTAATCTCAGGCTCAAAGGCTTGAACGATCTCACCTTCTGCATTGGTGATCCTTTCGATGACGGTTGGCTGCATCAATCTTCCGTCGTTGGCGATTGTGGCTGCGGAGACAAGGATCTGAAGAGGTGTGGCTGTCACAAATCCCTGGCCAACGCTGGTGATATAGGTGTCTCCAGTGGACCAGTTTTCACCATGAGCGATACGTTTCCACTTTGGATCGGGGACAATTCCGTTTGCTTCATCGGGGAGCTCAATACCCAGGTAGTCCCCGTATCCCAGAGCACGGGCATAGGTTCCCAGACGGCAAATACCCAATCCTTCAGGGACTTCGTTAGGAATACCGGTGCCCAGCTCCTCGGCGTCGCCGCCACCCAGCTGATAGAAGTAAACATTGCTGGAGTTAGAGATACCTCCGATAAAATCAAGCTCTCCAAAACCATCTTCTTTCCAATCCACATAGGTTTTGCTGTTACCGGGATCATTGGGTGTGTATTTGTTCGCAAGCTGAATTTCTGGTGGTGTGGTAATGATCTGATCCGGAGTAACAACTCCCTCATTCAGGGCGCCTAGAGCAGTTGTGATCTTGAATACTGACCCTGCCGGAAGTTCTGCGCCAACAGCCTGGTTCACCAATGGGTTGCGAACATCCAAATTTAGCTGTTGATAGTAATAGGACGGAATGATGCGGGCCATGCGGTTGTTTTCGTAGGTGGGGTAGGAAACCATTGCCAATATCTCCCCCGTCTGGGGGTCCATGGCGATCACGACGCCGCTGGTAATACGCAGTTCACCGAAATACGCGTTCCAATCACCGATCTCGTCCAGCAGGATCGACTCTGCGGCTTGCTGCAGTCGGGTATCAAGGGTTGTATAAATGTTCTGGCCTGGAAGCGAGGAGATCACAGGTACGGCGTCACGGATGATCCTGCCGCCGACGTCCACTTCTACAACGCGCTTTCCTGGTTTCCCGGAGAGTATGGATTCAAAGAAGCGTTCCAGGCCGGCATAACCGATCTTATCGCGATTTGTGACAAAACCTCTTTCGGTGTAATAACCTTCTTCAATGCTTGAGATCGGTCCTAGAAAACCAATGATATTGGCTGTCAAGGAGCCGGTTGGGTAATCCCGGATCGTCTCGATCTCCAGGATGATCCCTGGCCAATCCATGGTCTTTTCCTGGATGATCCTAGCCGTTGTTTCGGGAATATTGCAGGCAATTTTCACCTCACGGTAAGGGGAGCTTTGCTCTCCATAATCAATGATCTGGCTGATACCATGATCGGAAACACAGGGTACAAATGGATTCTCAGGTGTGATATCTCCCCGGGTAACAGGAACATCGATATATTCCGCCAGGGAGCGGATGATATTTTGGATCGATCCTTCGTCATCAGGAAGATCTGCAGCCAGTACCACAACGTTATAGGAGGCTACATTGCGTGCCAGGACAATTCCATTGCGATCGAAGACCACACCCCTGGTGGGGGCCAGGCTAATCTCCCGCAAGCGATTTTCAAGTGCCGCGGCTACCCATGTATCCCCGTTCAGGATCTGAATGGAAAACAAGCGAAATATAAAAATCAGGAAGACGACTCCCACCACGACCGCAAAGGATAGGATCCGGCCGCTGGTAATTTTATTGTGGGAGGAAATAGGAGATAGCATATTATTCCTGTGGGTTCACCTGTTCCAGAATATCCTGGGTGAGAATGAATATAGGCAAGGAGATCATGAAGTTGAGGATAACACTTGGCAATGTCACAACCTGCAAAACGGTACCAAGTGAGATGTCGCTTCCCTGGAGGAAAAGAACCAGGAAAGATATAGCATGTGAGAACATAGTGCCGAAAAATACCACTAGCAGCTGCATCAGGAACGAAAAACGCCAGATCCTATCGCGGATGATCAATGCCAGGCCGGTCGCGAGCAGATAACTTATCGTGAAGATCCCGAATGGCAGTCCAGAAAGGAAGTCCATGAATAAGCCGCCCACAATACTCCACTGCCAGGAAGTAGTGACAGTTTTCTGCAGGGCTAAGGCTACCAAAACAACCAGAACTAGATCCGCGGTACCGCGATTTAGCGGCAGCCTGCTGACTACAGCAGATTGCAGGATGGCTAGTAGGCCTAATGTGGGAATGCTTAATATAACTGACATAATTTGGGTGGTGATCCTATTCAGGGATCAGGGGGATGAAATCAACGGGTTCAAAATTAGTGATCACCAGCACTATGCTAAGATCTGAAAAATCTGTCACTGGCTGAACGGATGCACTCTGAAAAAGTGCGTTTTCACGGCTGCGGACACTTGTTATTTGCCCAACGATGATATTTGCCGGGTAGTTTCCTCCCAAGCCGGAAGTGAGAATCAGGTTGCCAGGATTTACATCATCATCCTGAGGAATTTGCTCGAGGGTGATATCTCCTGTGATCGATCCAGTCAGAACTGCAGCGCTCCTGGATGGTTCTACTCGCACGTTAATCCTGGTGACCGGGTCTGTGATCAGGCTCACTCTGGCACCGGTAGCAGTAACCTGTACTACCCGGCCTGCCAGCCCATTCTGCGTAACAACTGGCATACCGCGTCTGAGGCCATCGTCTGATCCCCTGTTGATGATGATGTAGTTCAAAAAAGGACTCGGGTCCCGACCGATCACCGAGGCGCCAATATACTGATATTCTGGATTAGCACGTGCAAATTCAAGCAGGGCTGATAATATCTCGAACTCAACTAACTGCTGCTGTAGTTGCACGATCTGAGCTTGCAGGCGTGCATTCTCAGCTTCAAGCCCGGTGTTTTGCTGTCGGATCTCCCTGATGTCCTGGGAAGCTGAGACAAAATTATCGACTCCCTGGTACTGCAGAGAAACCCAAGTCTGGACGGATGTAAGCGGGGATACGATCCAGCGCGAAAAGGAAGTGAACATACCACTAAGTGCCAGGGCAAGAATGCCGATGGCTACCAGACTGAGAACTATTATGCGAAGTGATTTTGGAAATCGAATATTCATACAGGGGTGAGGTGATTCGTACTACCGCTCCCCGGTGAAGTGGGCAAAACTGATTAAAGTGGTAAGAACTTCGGGGATTGGCAGGATGGTTTGGTATACCAGGGGATTAATCTCTTTGAGCGCTCTTGCGCTCCAAGCCGACAAATAATCCCTTCCATTTATCCAAATCTTCCAGGGCGATTCCAGCACCTCTGGCCACACAGCTCATGGGGTCTTCAGCGATCCAGGCTCGGACTTGGAGTTCTTCGGTTAATCGTTGATCCAGTCCCTGCAGAAGTGCTCCACCACCTGCCAGGCAAACGCCATTGTCCATCAGGTCTGCTAAGATTTCAGGTGGGGTTTCGTCCAGAGCGTCCCGAACTGTATCAATGATTGTCTGAACGGAATCTGATATTGCATCCCTGATTTCGATTGATGAGATCTCAATTGAATCCGGAAGTCCGGTTACAAGATTTCGACCCCGGAGGGTCATTGTTTTTTCTTCTGCGAGAGGGAATGCTGATCCAATGGTAATTTTAGTTTCTTCGGCCAATCTCTGACCGATCAGGATGTTGTATTTATTGCGGATGTATTGGATGATATCTTCGTCCAATTCATCACCGGCCACACGCAGTGAGCGGGATGAAACTACGCCGCCCATGGTCATGATGGCAACTTCGGATGTTCCGCCGCCGATGTCTACGATCATACTGCCGCCAACTTCATCTATGGGCAGTCCAGCACCCAGGGCAGCGGCGACGGGCTCTTCGATCAAGTAGGTGTTGCGGGAACCAGCGGCCATGGCTGCGTCGTACACAGCCCTTTTTTCGACCTCTGTTACGCCAGCAGGAATACCGATCACTACCCGCGGCCGCGGAACAGGCACAATGCTCTGTTGGTGGGCTCGGGCGATGAAATATTCCAGCATGGCCTGGGTGATCTCAAATTCGGATATTACCCCATCCCTTAGAGGACGGAGAGTGATGATATCAGCCGGAGTACGGCCGATCATCTCTTTTGCGGCTGCACCGATCGCAATAGGCTCCCGGGTGCGTTTATTAATTGCTACCCAGGATGGCTCGTTAATGACGATACCCTTACCCTTGACGTTTACCAGGGTATTTGCCGTTCCTAGATCGATACCAATATCCAGTGAGAAATATCCCAACAGCCAATCGAAGGGAGAAAATGCCACTACTAACTCCTTTTTTCTAACAGATAGATTATACCAGCAAAGTAAAGGGAAAATTTAGGATGCGGTATCCTAGAAGGATACCGCATCCTCTCGAAAATTATCACTAAACCTCTTGATTTGAGAGGCAGAATTCTCTATAGTGGAATAGAAAGATATCCAAAATACGGATTTTTTGGAAATCTGAATGGTTTGGTATATAACAGGGGGGAATTATGCTTGGAATGAGGAGAAAAACGACCCAAATTGTGGTCATGGGATTGATCATTCTCAGTGTAGGGTCGATCTGGGGAGCAAGTAATCTCATCCCAAAAAGACTTTCGATCTGTGAGGTGCAGGGAATTGATGAAATTTCAAGTTATGCAGGTAAAAAAGTCACCCTTCAAGGTGTAGTTAGCGCTGATTTGGGAGGGAGTTTCCCCGCTGGTTTCTTTTTGATCGATCAGAACTGCCCGGTTGAAGAAGGCGGTTCGCGTGGCGTTTTCATTGAGCAACTGGCTGGTGAAGATACCGTTCACCTGGGAGATGAAGTGCTGGTCAAGGGGTTGGTTGAGGAAATAGGTGGTGAAACGAGACTAAAGAGCGACCAAGAAGAGATGGAGATCCTCTCTGTGGGAAATGATCTCCCGCAAAGGATCAACCTTGTAGAAGAATTTCTTATTGATCCGAACACTTTTCAATATGAGAAGTGGGAAGGCATGCTGATTTATATCCCTGTGGGGGAGTTCCTGAAAGGGTTTGTAGATCAGGATCTTCCTCACGTCCGGCCTATCTTTGATCTTGATCCGTCCCTCCAGATGATCTGCCTGAAAAACCAATCCATCTCCCTTCAGCTATCCAACTCAGAGGATTTATTGGCTCTGGATAACTTGTCAAACGGAGCTCTGGTCCAAAATTTGACCGGGATCTTACGGCAGAATACATCGGGGTACTTGCTTGAGTTGATAGCGGATTCTGACTTTAAGGTAGTAGCAAGGAAAGCTTCTCCGGGATATATGGGTGGTAGCACGTCCGTGGAATTTTCAATAACAGAAACCCATGGGCCGATCACTTCTGGAACTGTCACGATCACACCTTTAGGCATGCCTACTGGTACTTTAATTCCTTCTGTAACAATCATCCCATCCCTTACTTATTACCCTGTTAACTTGTTGATCTCAGAGTTCTATCCAAATCCAACGGGTAAGGAACCTGATGGCGAATGGGTTGAGATCTATAATCCCGAAACGTATACTCAACCGCTGACCGGAATCAAAATTGGAGATGAAACTTCACCATATGGAAAAGAAGGCATGCTGAGATTTCCGGAAGGATTTTTTATTGAAGGAAAGGAGGTGCTGGTGATTGCCCGCGTGGCGAAGGTATTTTTCGCCGAATTTGGTCGTCTACCTGATTTTGAAATGGAAGATAGCAATGCCTATATCCCGGATCTATTACCTTATCCGGGTTGGGGAAGAAGTGGGGTCCAGTTCAGCAACAGCGGGGATGAAGTACTGCTGCTCGATCCCTGGGATGGAGTTGTTGATATCCTTGTTTATGGAAATTCGACTGCAGCAGGATTTTCTGAACCGCCGTCGGCTCCCAAAGAAGGGCACAGTCTGGAGAGATATCCGCCAGAGAGAGACCGTGACAGGGGAGGGGATTGGCGCGAAAGGGAGCATGTTTCTCCGGGCCGGTTGGACCGTTCTCCTCCTACTCAGTCTGCGTCAATTACTCAGGAGCCAATAGATACTATTACTCCAAGCCCTTCTATATCTCCATCCGAGACGGCAAGCGGTACACCAATAAAACCGACTGAAACTGCGTGGATTGAAACAACAACTCCTTCCGAGGAAGCCATACCTTCACTGAGTCCTTCCCTGACGATTACATGTGCTGAATCGCCAACGCTAGAATTGAGCCCATCGCCAACAACTCTGCCGTTGATATCCCCAACACCTTCCCCAGTTTTACCAACAACAGTCGAAATCACAGAGACACCATCGATCACTGTTTGCCCTTCAGTGACTTGGACTCCCGCTGCATCTGTCTCTCCATTAGCATCAGATACTGTGCTTCCCGGGATCGCCACAACCAGTCCAGTGGTTGAGACAGGGACCCCCATGCTTTCGATCACTCCAACACAGCTGCCTTCGGTTACTGAGACACCGGCCGATCTTGAAGATCTGGATATTCTCCTGAACGAGGTCCTTGCAGATCCCGATTTGATCCTGGGTGATGCCAATGAGGATGGCCAAGTTCACAGCGATGACGATGAATTTATTGAGCTTGTCAATGTGGGGGATGGTGACCTGGATTTGAGCGGCTGGTCAATATCTGATTCTTTGAAGATCCGTTATGTATTCCCCGCTGGAACTATTCTAAAAGGAGGTTGTGGTTTGGTGGTTTTTGGGGGAGGTGATCCACAGAGTGATTTTGGCGGAAGCTTGATTTTTAGTGCCGGCAGCCTGAGTTTAAATAATACTGGTGATGCTATCTCACTCATTGATGAAAGTGGAGAAGGAAGGTTGTATTATCAATATGGTCCTGAAGGTGGTGAAAATCAATCCCTGACCAGGTGGCCAGATATCAGTGGAAACCTGCCATTGATCCTGCACAGCGAGACGGAGGGATCAAACGGCGACATTTTTTCTCCGGGTACCAGGCTTGATGGATCTTTATTTGGGGACTGTCCTTAAATATAAGAGCCGCTTCGGGGGGAAGCGGCTCTAGATGAGGAGGGTGAAGCGTTCCCTCGTTATCCCAAACTTACATTTGCCGAATGACCAGTACCACACTGCCCTGGATCTCAATATCTGAGGAGGAATCTACATAGATGGGATCCATGGTGGGGTTGGCTGGTTGTAATCGGACTCGATCTCCCTCGTGGTAAAAGTGTTTCAGGGTAGTTTCGTTCTGATCTATGAGCCGGACAGCTACCATTTCTCCATTTTGAGCTACCTGGGCAGGTTTCATGATGATCAGATCGCCATCGTTGACCATGGCATCTATCATTGAATCGCCCTCTACTTCCAATGCAAATAGGTTTTCTTTTTGCATATTGAAAGGGATCAATGATTCCGGTACTTCAACGTTGGATTCAGAATCAAAGAGTGCAAAATCAGTTGAGGGTATCGGCACCGGTTCGCTGGCCACAATTCGTCCGACAATAGGGATTGTCAGCGAATTGGATATCTCCTGCACTACTTGTTGAACATTATCCAAAACTTTGTTTACCTTCTCGCTGGCAGAGTTCTTGATTTGCAGACTGCGGGATATATTTTCACTGCGTTCAATATAACCCATTTCCTCCAGCTGCTCCAGATAATAGTTCACCATCGAGGTCGAGGTGATATCAGTCCGGGCACAGATCTCCCTATAAGAAGGGGCATAGCCATGTTGAGCTGTATATGCCTGGATCACATCCAGGACTTGTTTGTGTCGTTCTTTAAGTTGTTTCCGGGCTTTTGGAGCCATAATCTGACCTCCCATACCTACTAAAAAAAAGTAGAATGTTTGTGCTAGTCAAGATTATACACGAACATCTGTTCTGTGTCAAGCAATTATCTTTCTACTGAGCAATCAGAAACCTGAAGAAATTGGATCAGAAACAATGTCAGATAAATTGTGTCAGAGAGGGATATAAGATATAATTTTTTTCTACAGCCAGGATTGATGACAGACGCTGGATGTGAGAAGTTTTCCCTTAATAATTTATTGTAACTGGGAGGGCAAATTGGCTCAAAAAGGAAGTGCTGGGAACCAAGGACCTGATATTCGCTCCGATTGTTTTGCTGCCCTGGAGATAAAAAAGACCGGGGGAATCAAGATCGTCATAACCAGCAAAGTAGACGCGCTTTATAAAAACTCAATCCGGGATTTAGCTCAACAAATCTTGGAATTTTATAAGGTGGAAAACGCTGATTTGGAGATCATCGATCGTGGGGCAATATCGTTGGTCCTGGCAGCCCGAATAGAAGCAGCTGTAAAAGAATGTCTCGATACAAAGAATGAGTTCCTGCTCGATATGATCCCTGAGAATCAAACCCGCACAGAAAAAGATCATAGCCGCCGATCGCGTTTATACCTTCCTGGTAATTCTCCCAAACTAATGCTGAATGCAGGTATTCATAAACCTGATGCAGTTATCCTTGATCTGGAGGACTCTGTCGCTCCGAATAAAAAATCGGAAGCCCGATTGGTGGTTCGTAATTCATTACGGGGACTGAATTTTTACGGGGCTGAACGGATGGTCCGCATCAATCAGCTCCCGGATGGCCTTGAGGATCTGGAATATGTCGTGCCCCATTATGTCAACCTGATCCTGCTTCCCAAATGTGAAACTAGCGACCAGGTAAGAGCGGTTGATGAGAAGATTACCCGGATCCTGGCTGAGACCAAACTGGATCATCCGGTATATATTATGCCTATCATTGAAAGCGCTCTCGGTGTGGTGAATGTATATCAGATCGCATCCGCTTCAGACCGTGTGGCCGCTTTGGCAATTGGTTTGGAGGACTATACCGCAGATCTGGGTGCGCAGCGAACCCGGGAAGGCCGGGAGAGTTTTTACGCCCGCAATCAACTGGTCATTGCTGCCAAGGCTGCCGGCATCCAGGCCATTGATTCGGTCTTTTCTGATGTCGCAGATATGGAAGCATTGCGGGAAGTGGTACTCGAAGCAAAGTCCCTGGGTTTTGACGGCATGGGATGCATTCATCCTCGCCAGATCAGGGTTATTCATGAGGCATTTGCTCCTACTGAAGCTGAAATTACTAAAGCCAAGAAAATAGTTTTGGCATTTGATGTTGCGACGGAAAAAGGATTGGGTGTAGTGTCCCTGGGATCAAAGATGATTGATCCACCAGTAGTGAAGAGAGCCTTGAACACGATATCAAACGCGCTGGAAGCAGGATTGATCCGGGAGAATTGGAAAGAAGTAGACTTGGAATAACAGATCTTCTGGAAAAAACGAGGAGAAACAATGGCATCAAAATCCGTAAAGAATGCTGTAGGGCGCATGATCCCGGAAATGATAAACGGAAAACCGGTCATTCCTTTTCAGGGAGTGCATAAATACATTACGGATGGCAAACGTTATGCCCCCCCACTTCCCAGCTCGGCCAATTACCCGGAAGATGGCAACAAACAAGTCAATGACTTGAAAACGGCTTTAACAAAAGCCGGCATCAAGGACGGTATGACCATCTCCACTCATCACCATTTCAGGAATGGGGATCTGATTGCTAATCAGATCTTCCAGGTTGCTTCAGAGATGGGTTTAAAGGACCTGGTCTGGTTCCCGTCGGCCTCATTTCCCTGCCACGAACCAATAATTGATTATCTGAAAGATGGCACTATCCATCACATTGAAGGAAGCATGAACGGCCCCCTGGGAAGGTTCGCCTCGCAGGGCCATATGAGAGGCGCGGGTGTTTTGCGTTCTCATGGAGGTCGCTACCAGGCTGTTCAGGATGGAGAAGTCGTAATTGATATCGCGGTCATTGCAGCACCGACAGCTGATCCTTTTGGAAATGCCAATGGACTGACCGGAGAATCGGCTTGTGGTCTATTGGGTTTTGCCCTGGCTGATTCCCAGTACGCCCATAAAGTGATCGTAGTCACTGACAATCTGGTCCCATTTCCCTGCATTCCCTGGCAGATCCAGGGAAATTATGTGGATTATGTTGTGGAAGTGGATCATATCGGCATCCCGGAACGGATTATCTCCGGTACGACACGCATTACCCGCAGCCCGGATAGATTATTCATTGCTGAACTGACGGCGAAATTCTGTGATGAAGTTGGCATTATCAAAGATGGTTTTTCCTTCCAGGCTGGTGCCGGCGGTACATCCCTGGCGATAGGTAATTATTTTGGTGAGATCATGCGTGAGAAGGGTATCAAAGCCCGCTTTGCCCGGGGTGGCAGTAATCAATACCTGGTGGATATGTTGGAAGAAGGTTTGGTTGATTATATTCTCGACGGACAAACTTTCGACCTTGCCGGTGTCCGGTCGATGCGTGAAAATCCCCATCATGTCAATACCAGTCCCTTTACCAGCTATAACTATCACGGCAAAGGAAATTTCGCCGGTATTGTAGATGTGGTCATCCTTGGTGCCACTGAAGTGGATGTGAACTATAACGCTAATGTGGTTACCCACTCAGACGGTTACCTGCTGCATGGCATCGGCGGCTGGCAGAACTGTCTCTTCAGTAAAACAGTTATCCTTCCCATCCCGCTTTTCCGAGACAGGATCCCGATCATCCGTGATGAAGTCACTACAATTTGTGGACCGGGCGAACTGATCGATGTGATCGTTACCGAAAGAGGTATTGCCATCAACCCACGAAGAAAGGATCTGTTGGAAAAAACAGCCAATTCAAAACTGCCGATCATGACAATTGAAGAGCTTAAAAAAGAAGGCGAAAGGATCTGCGGTGTACCGGAACCTGTCAATTTAGGCGACAGGGTGATCGCTGCCATCAAATGGGTGGACGGAACCGTGATCGATGTGGTGTATCAGGTAATTGAATAATTGAGAGGAAATATGAATATTGAAAAACTCTGGCCTGAACTGGCTTGGATCAAGGACAAAGATCTGCGGGAGGCCACAACCAAGACCTGGGAACTGGCCCTGGAGCGGAGTGTATTATCAGCAGACGACCTGCAGCGAATTCCTTTTACGCTTCTGGCTGGACCTGACCTGAAGGTCAGTTTTATGGCCCATAAGCGCTGTGTGGTCCATGTTGCTCAGGAAAGCGCCTTGAAGATGATCGACTTCTTTGGAGAAGAACTGCCGATTGACCTCGATGTGGTTATCTCCGGTGCCATCCTGGCGGATGTTGGAAAATTACTGGAATATGAGCTGGATGAGGAGGGAAATTCCTTCCAGGGCACATATGGCAAATACCTGCGCCATCCCTTCTCAGGTGTATCCCTGGCGGAGAGCTGCGGTGTACCTCCAGATGTCTGTCATATCATTGCCGCCCATGCGGCGGAGGGCAACTTGGTCAAACGTTCCACGGAAGCTTATATTGTGCATCATGCTGATTTTATGACCTTCCTGCCTTTCAAGAGCCGGCTCGAAGTTTAGATTTTGTTCAGGAACAAGATCAAAATACAGGATAAATATGTCCCAGACATTTGCAGAGAAGATATTAGCTAAAAAAGCTGGATTGGACCATACAGTCCCGGGCCAGATCGTGGAGATCAAGCCCGATGTGGTCTTATCCCATGATAATACAGCGCCCATTTACGGTCTTTTCCAGCGTATGGGTGGCGAGAAGGTCTTTGATCCGGATATGCATGCCATAATTATTGATCATGCCACTCCGGCACCTAGCACCAAACATGCGGAAAACCATCGTATTATCCGGGAATTCGTGAAAGAACAGGGCATCAAGAATTTTTATGATGTTGGCCGGGGTATTTGCCATCAAATTCTGGTAGAATCCGGCCTGGCGCTGCCCGGCGAGGTTGTGCTGGGGTCGGATTCACACACACCCCACGCCGGAGTAATGGGCGCGTTCGCGGCAGGTATTGGCAGGACCGAGATGGCTTCAATCTGGGCTATAGGAGAACTATGGCTGCGAGTGCCGGAGAGCCTGAAGATCACAGTCTCAGGTAGGTTGGGGGAGGGGGTTACTTCCAAGGATCTGGCCTTAACAGTTATTGGTGATTTGAAATCGGACGCTGCAATATATATGTCTGTTGAATGGCATGGTGATGCAATTGAAGCCCTTCCATTGAGCCAGCGCGCCACGTTGACCAACCTGATGGCTGAGATGGGCGCTAAGAATAGTTATATTTCTCCCGATAAAAAAGTATTCCATTTCCTCAAAGATCGGGCCCGCCGGGCGTATGAAGCTGTCTATCCTGACCAGGAAGCAAAATATGCTCGGGAGGTTGGATATGATGGCGGATCGATCGAGCTCATGGTCGCCTGCCCCCACACTGTTGATAATGTCAAACCGCTTTCTGAGATCCGGGGAACTCATATTGACCAGGCGTTCCTGGGCACCTGCACCAACGGCCGCTTGGACGACCTGGCTGCTGCAGCTGAGGTTCTGGAAGGGAAAAAGATTGCTAATGGTAGAAGGATGATCATTATCCCGGCCTCAGAGGCAATCTACCTGGCTGCTTTGCAGGCTGGCTATCTGGAAACCTTCCTGAAAGCGGGTGCGGTAATTGAAAGCCCTGGCTGTGGTCCCTGCATGGGAAACCATATGGGTGTGCCAGCTGTGGGTGAAGTATCCATCAGTACTGCCAACCGCAATTTCCGGGGACGGATGGGCACCAAGGAAAGTGAAATCTATCTGGCCAGTCCGGCTGTTGTGGCCGCTTCGGCAGTGGCGGGTGTGATCGAAAGCCCCGCGAATTTATAAAAGTGATTGGAGTATATAAATGGCTGATATCCAAGGCAAGGTCTGGAAGTACGGCGATAATGTCAACACAGATGTGATCTTCCCGGGTAAATATACCTATACGGTCAGTGAACCGGCTGAAATGCCAAAATATGCCCTAGAGGATCTGGATCCTAATTTTGCCGGATCTGTCCAGTCCGGGGATGTGATCGTGGGTGGCACTAATTGGGGCTGCGGCTCTTCCCGGGAACAGGCAGTAGTTTGCCTCAGCGAAGCCAAACTTGGCGCTATTATCGCCAGATCCTTTGCCCGTATTTACTACCGCAACTGTCTTAATAACGCTTTGCCAGCCATTGTCTGTACGGAAGCTGTGGACGCGATCGAAAATGGTGAGAGCGTAACTATAGATCTTGAAAATGGAATTATCACCTGCCAGGCCGGGAAGTTTAATTTTCCACCCCTACCTGAAGCGGTAATGGAAATCTTTAATGCCGGGGGTTTGATCCCTTATACCAAAAATCGATTATCAGAATCAATCTAAACAGGAGATAAAAGGATTATGGCAAAGTACAAGATCGCCTGGATGCCCGGAGACGGGATTGGAATCGAAGTCATGGAAGCCGCCCGGATTGTTCTTGACAAAATCAAGCTGGACGCCGAGTACCTGCCGGCTGATATTGGCTGGGAATTCTGGAAAACTGAAGGGGAGGCTCTACCGGACCGCACTATGGATCTGCTCAAAACAGTGGATTGTGGACTGTTTGGGGCTATTACATCCAAACCCAAAACAGAAGCTCAGGCGGAATTGATCCCAGAGCTTCAGGGCAAGGGGTTAACTTACAGGAGTCCGATCGTGCGGCTTCGCCAGCGGCTCCAGCTTTATTACAACCTGCGGCCCTGCAAGTCTTACCCCGGAAACCCGCTTAATTATCAAGATAATATCGATCTGGTGATTTTCCGGGAGAATGCGGAAGGCCTGTACAGCGGGGTGGAATTCCATCCTGTGGCAGATGAGCTGCGGGAAATGATGAAAAAATATTCTCCCGCTCTTGGAAATTTTGATGATGTTGCTGGCGATGACATGGCGATGACCACTCGTGTGGTCACCATGCGCGGCGCGGATCGTATCATTCGCCGGGCTTTTGAATATGCCGATAAACATGGTTATCCTACAGTGACCCTGGTAGAAAAACCCAATGTACTGCGTGAGACGAGCGGTATGATGGTCCGGGTCGCGAGGGAAATCCATAAGGAGTTTCCGAAGATCGAGCTCTGGGAAACCAATATCGACGCCCAAATGATGTGGATGCTGAAGAATCCCGAAAACTACGGTGTGATGGTCACTGGCAACCTATTTGGTGACATTCTCTCTGACCTGTCTGCCCAGCTGGTTGGTGGATTGGGATTTGCATCGAGCGGTAATATCGGCGACGATCTGGCTGTATTTGAGCCTACTCATGGCTCGGCGCCTAAATATGCCGGGCAATATAAGGTGAACCCCCACGCCATGCTGCTGACTACCAAAATGATGCTTGATTGGCTGGGAGAAACCGATAAAGCCCAGGCGGTGGAAGAATCTATAGCCGGAGTCATCCTTGATGGGAAAGTCAGGACTTATGATATGGGCGGTGATAGTTCAACTATCGACGTTGCTAATGCTGTTGCCGAACGGCTGTAGATAACAATGAAACCGAGTAAGGAGTGATTATGAGCTCACTAAGCGGGAAAATGGCCCAATGGGCATTGGATCTAAAGTTCGAGGACATTCCTGAGGAATCCATCTGGGAAGCGAAACGTTTTTTACTGGACAGCATGGGCTGCGCCCTGGCTGCCGTAAAAAATGAGGACATGGAAGCCATGTATCGTTTCACTGAAAAATTGGGCGGCACACCGGAAGCATCTGTGATCGGTCGGGAATACAAAACCAATGCCTCAAACGCGGCATTAATGAACTGCCTTTTGACCAGAGCTATGGATTATAACGATATCTACTGGGAGGAAGATCCATCCCATCCTTCAGATCTGATCGGTACTGCTCTGGCATCCGGGGAAGTGAATGAAAAGAATGGAAAAGAGGTCCTGGAAGCGATCATCATCAATTATGAACTGATGCTGCGCTGGTGCCACGCGGCTCACCCTGGTATGCGTGAAATCGGCTGGCACCATGCCTCTTTGGTCCAGTTTGTCAGCCCGGTTGTAGCCGGAAAATTATATGATCTGGATTTGGAGCAGATGGTCGCGGCTGTGGGCATAAGCAGCAGCAGTCACTTTACCCTGGGTGGGGTAGTGGCCGGACATCTTACCAATATGAAAAATACAGCTGCTCCTCTTGCTTCACAGGCAGGTGTGATCGCCGCCATGATCGCCAGAGAAGGTTATTCCGGCCCTGTGGAAGTCTTTGAAGGAAAAGAGGGCGTATTTGAAGTCATCAACAGTGTGGAATGGCGGCCAGAATGGGTCCTGAAAGATCTTGGAAAGGAATTCATGATCACAAAGTGTGCTTATAAGGCCTTCCCGACGGAAGCTCTGACTCATCAACCGATCAGCGCTGCGCTGCAGGTTTGCCAGGAACAGAACCTGACTGCTGAGGATATAACCGATATCCTGGTGGAAACCA